>JAYTQU010000102.1:0-9094 GCA_043746555.1 Pseudomonadota bacterium
AAACCACTCACACACCTCACGCGACAACGCCGTGCGCGTCAGTGCATCATCATCTGCCACACGCGCACGAATCCGCTCAATGATCTGCTCGGTAAAGTCCTGCCCGGATAATTGCATGACGGGATCCTAGAGCAATATATTGTCGGTGTCCAGCGAAAGTGTGGGGCAGGATCAGATTGTTCTTGGGCATCACGGATAAATTGATCACGAGTTCCTCATCGCAGACTCTGCACCCCAACGTCGTGCAGCAATCGCTTGCGCGAATGCGGCGGCGGCTCGGTTGCTTTGCGACCGCGTTGGTCGCGCGGAGCCGCAATCATGAGGTTGCCGCAGTCTATTTCGACTGCTCCACTCGGTAAATTGCGGACTAAGCAACGCCGCATCGACCGATCGCGCTCGGTTATTATGACGGCATGGTCAAGACTGCCGTCGACACTTCTGAACGCGATCTGTACACGCCCTCGCGTTTGAATCGCGAAGCGCGCACGCTGCTCGAACGTTCGCTGCCTTCTTTGTGGTTGACGGGCGAGATTTCGAATCTCTCGCGTCCGTCGTCGGGACATTGGTATTTCTCGTTGAAGGACGATGCAGCGCAACTACGTTGCGCGATGTTTCGTCAGCGCAATCTATTGACGCAGTTCGCGCCGAAGGACGGCATGCACGTGGTTGCTCGCGGACGCGTGAGCCTGTACGAACCGCGCGGCGATTATCAGTTTCTGGTCGATTATTTGGAAGAAGCCGGCGCAGGCGCGTTGCGGCGGCGTTTTGAATTGCTCAAGGCAAAACTCGCGGCTGCCGGATTGTTCGCCGTTGAACGAAAGCGCCCGCTACCGGCAATGCCGAAACGCATCGGCGTCATCACCTCGCCGACCGGCGCGGCGATACGCGACATCATCAACGTATTACGCCGACGCTTTCCACTCTCCGCTGTGCTCATCTACCCGGTTGCCGTGCAAGGCGCGCAAGCGGCGGAACAGATTGCCGCAACCATTGCGCTCGCATCGTCGCGCGCGGAATGCGATTCACTCATCATCGCTCGCGGCGGCGGATCGCTCGAAGACTTATGGGCTTTCAACGAGGAAATCGTCGCGCGCGCGCTATTCGACTGCCGCATTCCGACGATCACCGGCATCGGTCACGAAACGGATTTCACCATCGCGGACTTTGTTGCCGACGTGCGCGCTCCCACGCCTTCGGGCGCGGCGGAACTCGCCGTGCCGGACGCGCGCGAATGGCAGGCGCGTTTCGCGCGCGCCGAGCAACAACTTGTTAACGAGCTGCGACGACGCATGAGCGATCTCATCGAGCAAAGCGATTGGTTGCGACGACGATTAAACCAGCTACATCCGGGCATCGCCTTACGCCAACAAACTCAGCGCGTCGACGAATTGGAGCAACGCTTGCGGCGCGCGATCGGGCAGCGCATCACGCACTCAGCCTCGCTATTGACGCAGCAGATCGCGCATCTACAACGACATTCGCCGGCGCTTCGTTTAGCGGCGACGCGCGCGCACTTCAATCAAATCCATTTGCAACTCGTCGCCGCCGTTCGCGTCAAATTGGAAAGCGCGCGCGCGCGCCATACGCTCGCGGCGCGGACACTCGATGCGATTAGTCCACTAGCAACATTGCATCGCGGTTACGCCATCGTCACCGACGCGCAGGGCGTGGTAATCACCGACGCACGGCGTATCGCCGTCGGCGCGCGAATCGACGCACGATTGTCACGCGGTCGGATAGCGGCGCGCGTTGAAGCGCAGAACTTGGAGGATGGATGAAACAGATTCGATTGTGTTCGCCCCCGGTCGCCATACTGGTCGCGGTGTTCGTTGCCACACCGGTTGCGGCGATTGAACTTCCGCGCCAGAGTCGCGTTCCCGGCGGCATCGCCATCGTGCCGATCTCGGCCGACAGAACCGAACCGCGCGTCGAATTCGACAATCATCGTGCCGCAATCGTTCGAAGAGGCGATCGCTGGCTGGCGATCGTCGGCATTCCGCTGACGACACCACCCGGCACACAGCACTTGAAGGTGACCACAACTGATGGTGAACGTCGCGTTGCATTCAAGGTCCTCGATAAACACTACCGCACGCAGCGCCTACGAATCGAGAATCAACGCCAGGTCGAACCGTTGCCCGAGGACTTGGTGCGCATTGAACGAGAACGAGTCCGCTCCGACCTCGCATTGAGCACGTTTACCGACCGTGGCGTTCCGATATTCGTTTTGTCGCCGCCCGTGCCGGGGACGCGCTCCGACTCCTACGGATCGCGGCGAATTTTTAATGGCCAACCGCGCAATCCGCACTCGGGAATGGATATCGCAGCGAACGCGGGCACGCCGATCAAAGCGCCGGCCGCGGGTGTGGTACTCGATCTCGGTAATTTCTTTTTCAATGGGAACACGGTGTTCATCGATCATGGCTACGGGCTCGTCACCATGTATTGTCATTTGTCGAAAATCGATGTGAAGAATGGCGAGCGAGTGGCTCAAGGACAAGTAATCGGCGAAGTCGGCGCGACCGGACGAGTCACCGGACCGCATTTGCACTTTGGCGTCGCGCTCAATCGCGCGATGGTGGATCCCGCTTTACTGCTGACGAAGTAAGCGCGAGATCGGCAGACTCATTCAGTTCACGCACTCGCGCACTCACCATGTCACGCGACTTCGTTGCCGTCGCCAAAAAAATTGTCTTTACTGACAGAGATTCTATTTTCCGGCCGTTCTTCGCTTATTTGGTTTTCGCACCGTCGGCTGACGGCGCTGTCGGTTGCGTCGCCGAGTTGGGCTCGCTCGTCGTCGCAGGCTCGGAAAAAATAAGTGGAATGGCAAAGGCGCGGACGGAACTGGTGCCGACGGCGAATAGCGTCGCCGTGACTGTCAAGTAGACGACTTCGGCGTGTTCGGCGCGCACCTCAACCTTTTGGTGTGTTACTTCGCCGATTTTCAGCTTGTCGAAAGTTGCCGTGGCATTGCCCACAATTTCAAGCCCCGGCGTTGCCGCGACATTAACCGTCATCGAATCGACTACCGTACCTAGAACTAGCGCGAGATCGAGTTCGAGCGGCTTACCTGCTTCCGGCTTACTCAGCACATCGTACTTGAGATCGACTGCCGCACCGGTTTTCGCCGTGACGACGGCGTGGGCCATTCTCGCGGTGGGGTCGGCCGGTTTCGCAATCTGCGGTTTACGCACCACCGTTTGCACAGGTGCCGGAGTCTCGTTCTTCGAACCGCACGCAGCGAGTATGGAGAGGGCGAGAAATAAAATCGCTGTTGAGATGATTTTCATTAGACGCATCCACAGAATCGATTGAGTCTCACATCTTACCTCGTTGCGCGGACCGTCATACAACAGGGCAGCTAGTCGCCCCGATGAGCGCTCAACCTGTATCGAACCCAGCATCGAACGCAACTACGATCCCAACTCCAACGGCCCCTCCTCCATCGCCGCCAACTGCTCGCGCAAATTGAGCACATGCGTTTCCCAATAACGCGGCTCGGCTACCCACGGAAACGCGCGTGGGAACGCCGGATCGTCGTAACGCTGCGCCAACCAACCGGCGTAATGCATGATCCGCAAACTGCGCAGCGCTTCTATCAACCGCAGCTCACCATAATCGAAATCGGAAAATTGACCGTAACCGCGCAGAATCTGGCCAAGCTGTTCGCCCATCTCGCTGCGGGTGCCCGATAACAACATCCACAAATCCTGGATGGCAGGTCCCGTCATGCAATCGTCCAAATCGACAAAGTGCGGACCATCGTCGGTCCAGAGCACGTTGCCCGGATGACAATCGCCGTGCAATCGCAACGTCGCGGTGGGAAGCGCCTCGAATTCTGCATCGACGACATCGAGTAGTTCGTTGGATACCGATTCATACGCGGCGCGAATGTGTTCCGGAATCCAGTCGGAATCCAATAACCACTCACGCGGTGCCTCGCCGAAACGAGCGAGCGTCAATTGCGCTCGATGCTGAAAGCGCTGGCGTCGTCCGACCGCGTGAATGCGCCCCAGAAATCGACCGATCCATTCGCGATCGTGTTCGTTACCGAGTTCGGGCCAGCGTCCGCCGCGACGCTCGAATAGCGCAAATCGAAACCCACCGTGCTCGAACAAGGTGCGGCCATCGCGCACCAACGGCGGCACGATGGGAATTTCCCCGGCTGCAAGTTCCAATGCGAATTCGTGCTCTTCTAGTATCGCCGGTGTGCTCCATCGATTCGGCCGATAGAATTTTGCAACGACCGGCGCGCCATCCTCGATGCCGACTTGATAGACGCGGTTCTCGTAACTATTCAGCGCCAACAGGCGACCGTCGGCTCGAAATCCCGCCGTTTCGACGGCATCTATCACCACATCGGGCGTCAGACTATCGTACGGATGGCGGATCGGCTGCGGCATAGCGCGATAAAGTATCATGCGTATTGCACTCAACAGTCTCCGACCTGAACTCTGTTGTGAAATTCCCTTTCCAAAATTCGAGGAACGCAAACGAATGAGCATTCTCGTGACCGGCGGCGCCGGCTATATCGGCAGCCATGTCGTGCGCCAATTGGGCGAACGCGGCGAAAAGGTTGTCGTCCTCGATAATCTCGTCACGGGTTTTCGCCGTGCCGTGCTGCATGGCGAGCTGGTAATCGGTAGTACCAACGACAGCGACTTAGTGAGTCACCTGCTCAAGGAACACAACGTCGACATCATCCTGCATTTTGCGGCGCATACCATCGTGCCCGAGTCGGTCGCCGACCCGCTCAAGTACTATCGCAACAACACCGCCGCCACCTTAAATCTATTGCAATGTGCGCACGCTGCCGGCGTCAAACACTTCGTGTTCTCGTCGACAGCGGCCGTGTACGGCATTCCAGCAAGTGGTTCGGCGAGCGAAGACACAGCGACGGCGCCCATCAATCCGTATGGCGCATCGAAACTCATGAGCGAGCAAATGTTGCGCGACGTGTCCGCCGCGACACCGCTCAAGCATGTGGTGTTGCGTTACTTCAATGTCGGCGGCGCCGATCCCGGCGGACGCCTCGGTCAATCCGCGCCGACCGCAACACTGCTCACCAAGGTCGCGTGCCAGCATGTCGTTGGCGTACGACCCCAAATTTTTGTGTACGGCACCGACTACGCCACGCCCGACGGCACCGGCATACGCGACTACATTCATGTCGAAGATCTGGCAAGCGCGCATTTGGATGCGCTTCGCTATTTGCGCGCCGGCGGCGACTCGACCACATTAAATGTCGGTTACGGTCGCGGCTTTAGCGTGCGCGAAATGCTCGATACCGTCGCGCGCGTTGCCGGTAAAAAGCTCAACATTGTCGAGGCGCCGCGTCGCGCCGGCGATCCTCCTGCGTTAGTCGCTCAAGCGGAACGCGTTCGCAAGGTGCTGGGATGGCAGCCGAAGTACGATAGTTTAGAGACCATCGTTAAGACCCAACTCGCGTGGGAGCGACGCCTACTGGCGGAACCGCAATTGACCCAGAACAACTGATCCAATTTGCGCGAACAAACTGAGTACCAATCGCAAAATTTAAAAGTCAAAAGTAGTCACCCGTCGGTAGCCGCTCTTACACTTCGACTATGCGCTTTCTTCGCCCACGTTCGCTAACCGGCCTGATGCTCATCGGCTTTGCGCTGGTGTCGGTGCCGTTGTTGGTGGCGGTGGTGGTAGCGACGGCCAAGGTGCGCCGACTGGCCAATGAAAGTACGACACTAGTGCGAACCAGCGTCGATGTCACTCGCAGCACGCAACAGTTGTTCCAGCAGGTCAGACAGATGGAGCGCAGCATCCGACTGTATCAAGTGCTCAAAGACGGCGCGATGCTCGCTGGATATCGCCAGTCGCGCGATCAGCTGATGGCCACCCTCAAACAAATCGATCGCCCGCCCGCCGATGTTCAGCGGTCGGCCTACATCGCAAGTATTGTTATGAATCAAGGCAAACTCGACGCGGTGCTACTCGGTGGATCGCCGCCGACGGAATCGCAAATTGACACGTTGAATCCGATCATCAACCAGCTCTGGACCGACATGGCGGCGCTCGCACAAACCTCGGGAGTGCAAATCGACTCCGGGCTCAAGCATCTCAAAGAAGTGACCGATGCAACTCAGACTTATTTGAACGTGCTGCCGGTATTTATGATTTTGCTCACGGCAGGGCTGGTCGCGGTATTTACGCAGCTAATCATGCGTCCCATCCGGCAGATCGATCGCTCCATTAACCAACTGGGAAAAGGCACGTTTGCGGTGCCGATCACGGTTACCGGACCATCGGATCTAGTGGCGCTCGGTCACCAACTGGAATGGTTGCGCACACGTTTGCTGGAAATTGCGCAAGAACGCAATCGCTTCTTGCGGCACATGTCGCATGAACTGAAAACGCCGCTCGCGGCGATTCGCGAGGGCGCGGAGCTCATGATGGACGGTGCAGTCGGCGAACTCGACATTCAGCAACGCGAAGTGACCGGCATTCTTCGCGATAACAGCATTCGCTTGCAACAATTGATCGAGAATCTCCTCTCGTTTAGCGCATGGCAGGCTCGTCACACCGGCCTTGAGATCACCGAGTTTCGCTTGCGGCCATTAATCAAAGCAGCACTTGAAACGCATCAACTCAGCCTCCTCGCTCAGCGCGTGCAGTTGGATCTCAAGGTCCAAGACGTGGAACTGCGCGCCGATCGCGCCAAGCTCAAGCTCATCTTGGACAACCTCGTATCAAATGCGCTGAAATACAGTCCGCGCGGCGGTACTATCCACATTCACGCCAAGAGTGTCGGCGAACACCTGATAATGGACGTTGCCGACACCGGCGCGGGCATCGACAAAGAGGAACGCGCGGCGATCTTCGACGCATTTTATTCGGGCCGCGCGCCGCAAGCGGGGCATCTCAAAGGCACAGGTATCGGCTTATCGGTGGTGATGGAATTCGTACAAGCACATGGCGGCAGCATTGAAATCATGGACCATGTTTTTCGCGGTGCGCATTTTCGCGTGCGACTTCCCTTGGCCCCAAGCGGCGAAGGCGTGACCGCATGATGCGTGTTGCGGTGTTTGTTCTGCTGTGCTGCCTCGCCGCGTGCGGCGCGGTGCCGCAACATTCGCGCCTAAGCAGCCCCACGCCGAGCGCCCCGCAAGAAAGTGGAATCGGAATGTACTTGGACACGCTCAATCGCTTGGCTAACGGCAATCCCGCACAGCAAGCCGATGTGTTCTACGAAGTCGAGCGCGATTACACCAGCGCGCCAACAACCGCCACTTCGCTGCGTTATGGAGCGGCATTGGTCACCGCAGGCCATCCGGCAGAGAATCTTATCGAAGGAAAGAAACTATTGGAGCGATTGCTCGCCAATCCGGAACTCCTGACCCCGGCGGAAAAAAATCTGGTCGCGTTCTTGGTGAAAGACGCCGATGCTCGACTGCAAATGCAAGCCGAGGTTCGTCGGCTTGCCGCGACAGTCGACGAACACACTAGAGGACAGGCAAACTTAAGCCAGCGTTTACAGTCTCAAGTACAAGCTCAGAGCGAGGAGATCGCTCGATTGCGAAGACAACTCGACGACGCGCAGCAGAAACTCGATGCGATCAAAACCATGGAGAAATCCTTCATTGAACGTGGCGTCACCCCTCCAGCCTCTCCCCGCGAACCAATCACTCGCCCATAATTACAGCTCAAGCACCGCGAGGAACGCCGTGAATCAATCCAAACGCAAAGCACGCCTACTAGTCGTCGACGACGATCCGGGGTTGTTACGCTTGTTGACGATTCGCTTGCGCGCCGAAAATTACGATGTCGAAGCCGTGGAAAGCGGCGTCGCCGCATTGCAAGCCTTGGCGCGCGTGCGACCCGACCTCGTCATTACCGATCTGCGCATGGATCAACTCGACGGCATCGGTCTGCTGAAAGAAGTTCAAAGTCGCGCCCCTGGATTGCGCGTCATTATTCTCACCGCGCACGGCACGATTCCCGATGCGGTACAGGCCACGCAAAGCGGCGCGTTTGCGTTTCTCACCAAACCGGTGGACAAACAAGAGTTGCTCGACAAGGTACAGAAAGCGCTCAAGGTTTCCGGCTTCGCCGACACCACCGAAGATTGGCGCAGCGAAATTGTCACTCGCAGCGCACTCATGGAAGAACGACTGGCTCAAGCACACATGGTTGCGGGAACCGACGCGCGCGTGATGATCACCGGCGAGTCGGGCACCGGCAAAGAACTGCTGGCGCGCGCCGTTCATAAAGCAAGTCCGCGCCGCAATCGTCCGTTTGTCGCAATCAATTGCAGTGCGATGGCGGAGAACTTACTAGAGAGCGAATTGTTCGGTCACGTAAAAGGCTCGTTCACCGGCGCGATCCGCGATCATCGCGGGTTGTTCCAAGCGGCCGACGGCGGCACGTTGATGCTCGACGAAGTCGGCGACATGCCGATGCGTCTGCAAGTAAAACTACTGCGTGTGCTGCAAGAAAATCAAGTGCGACCGGTCGGCAGCACTGACGCCGTGTCAGTCAATGTTCGCATCGTCTCTGCGACGCATCAAGATTTGAAACAACTCGTCGCCAGCGGCACGTTTCGCGAAGACCTGTTCTATCGACTCAACGTCGTGAACATCGAAATGCCGCCGCTCGCCAAACGTCGCGAAGATATTCCGCTGTTGGTCTCCCACTTCCTCGACAAGATCTCGAAAGAATCCGGGCAGCAACGTCATATCTATGCGCCCGAAGCGGTTGAAGTCTTGGTCAGCGCCGATTGGCCGGGCAATGTTCGCCAACTGGAAAACATCGTGCGTCAGAACATTGCGCTCGCAACCAGCCCGATCATCAGCGCCGAACTCGTCCAAGCCGCCCTCGGAATGGGACCGCAACGACTGCCGTCGTTCGACGAGGCCCGCGACGAATTCACGCGCAATTACCTCTCGCAAATTCTACAAATCACCGGCGGCAACGTCAGCCAAGCCGCGCGCTTGGCGAAACGCAATCGCACCGATTTTTATAAACTGTTATCGCGACATCAATTGACGCCGGACGAGTTCAAAGGAAGACCCTAGCCTACCCGACGCGGCGCGTCGTTAGCCGCACATAAGACATAATCGAC
>JAYTQU010000103.1:0-8238 GCA_043746555.1 Pseudomonadota bacterium
CCGGCCTGAAAAGTACTCACGTACTGCCGTGTACGCTGCGTTTTTTCAGGCCGTTGCGCCTTGCCCCGCATCGCTTGATCCCAACCTGACAAAGTAGAATTAGCGGCCATTGACACAAGTGTTAAAGACGCGAAAAAAAGAGGCGCTTGAGCGCCTCTTTCGAACAAAGTGTCTACCGAGCCATGACGAGGCTCGGCGATGAAGCGCTGACTATCCGCGAGCGTATCGCTTTCGGAACTTATCCACTCGACCGCCGGTATCGAGCATCTTCTGCTTACCGGTATAGAAGGGATGGCAGTTCGAGCAAACTTCGATTTGTAGATTGTCGCCCATGGTTGAACGCGTCTGAAACGTATTGCCGCAACTGCAGCTAACCGTGATTTCTTTGTAGTCGGGATGAATGCCGGCTTTCATGACAGTTGACGCACTGCGTCCCTCGAAAAATGGGCGCGCAGTGTAGCCTTGCTGCCCCAGAGTCGCAACATAGAGTCATAGTCGCAACCAACTCATCACCTCACCCGCATTGAAGACAACCGGTGTCGGCCTTTTGGCCCTGAAAGATTCAACGAGAGCGGACGCTGTGGTCTCGTGGATCGGCGGTTATCCACAAAATGTGTGGATAACTCTGTGGACGCCCACTGGGCCACAACTCCGAAGCCGTAACGATACCGCTAGATTGTCAAAGTGGTTAATTTTTATACACGCCATTTAGCCAATAACAATCAAACAGTTAGCGGAGCGATCTCAGGCATCGCTTGCGAAAAAGTCATCAAGTCTTTTTTTAATGCAGGGTTCGTCGTAGATGTGCATAACCGCCGTCAAAAGCTCGCAAATCACTGCCTCGCCGGGATTTTTTGAGAACCGGTTCACGTATCGGCACGTACTAGCTAACACTGGCTTGGCTGCGGACGAAACCATCAGCCGTCGCCACAGATTCGCGCAGAAACAGCATTTGTAGCTCGTTTAGAAATCGCTTGCCCAAGTCGCTGGCCCGCCAAGCGCCCTCGGCGAACTCTGTGAGCAGATTCCGTTCGACGGCAGAGGTAAGCGCTGTCTCGACAACCGAGATATCCAATCCAGTGCGAGATTCGAATAAGCTTTTCGTAAAGCCCTCGTTCAACCGCAGGGCATTCAATGCGAATTCGAATGGTAATTCGATGGGCGAAACCGGCGACATTCGCACCAGTCGTGCGGTCGAATTTTCTTGCGCGAGATATTCGCGCGGCTGACGATGGCGCTCGGTCCGCACGATCGAACCGACGGCCATATCGGTCCACTTGCCATGCGCGCCCGCTCCCAACCCCAAGTAATCGCCGAAGCCCCAATAGTTGAGATTGTGACGGCACCGAAATTCCTGCTTTGCGTACCCCGAAACCTCGTACTGCTCATAGCCCGTGTCCGCCAGCATTTGTTGACACGCGATCTGCATTTCCCAGGCGGCGTCTTGATCCGGCAGCGGCGGCGGCCGATGGTAGAACACGGTGCCGGGCTCCAGCGTTAGTTGATAGTGCGAGAGATGCGTCGGCGCCAATTCAATAGCGCACGCCAAATCGTGAAGCGCTTCCGCAAGAGATTGCTCCGGTAAGCCATACATCAAGTCTAGGTTAAAGTTAGCGAAGCCTGCACGGCGCAGTTTACCCACTGCTGCCCTCGCCTGCGCGCTTCCGTGAATTCGTCCAAGTACTTTTAGTTGACGATCGTTGAAGCTTTGCACACCCAGCGAGATGCGAGTAACGCCGACGTCGCGATAGCCCTCGAAGCGCCCGTGCTCAACCGTACCAGGATTGGTTTCCAAAGTGACTTCCGCGTCGGTCGCGACCGGTAGCAGCGTACGCACGCCGTCGAGAAAGCGCCCGATCATGTCCGGCGCGAATAAGCTGGGCGTTCCGCCGCCAAAAAAAATCGTCTGCACTTCGCGGCCCGCGACATGAGGAAGATCGTGGCGCAAATCCGCAAGTAGATGATCGACATAGCGAGCTTGCGGGATGTCGTCAGGCGCGACGTGCGAATTGAAATCGCAGTACGGACACTTGCGCACACACCACGGCATGTGCGCATAGATCGCAAGCGGCGGCAGAACCAATCGACTCATGTCGTTACCGTGTTCATTTCGTCACGGTGTTCGCCGCGCGGTCAGTGGCGAAGAGCCGATCCGCGAGAAGACGCAGAGCCTGCGCTCGGTGACTCACACAATTTTTTTCTTCAATCGACAGTTCCGCCGCGCTTCTGATTTCACCCAGTGGTTCGAATAGCGGATCGTATCCAAACCCTTCAGCGCCACGCGCTGTGGCTAGAATGCGCCCGTCCCAGAGACCTTCTGCGATGATAGGCTGTGAATCGTCCGCGTCGTCCACGTACGCCAATACGCATCTGAATCGAGCCGTGCGCTGCACCTCGGGAACGCCGCTCAGAGCAGTCAACAGTTTTTCGTTGTTGTCTTTATCGCTGGCCTTCAGACCGGCGTAGCGCGCCGAATAGACACCTGGGGCGCCATTCAGGACATCCACTTCCAATCCCGAATCGTCGGCGATGGCGGGCAGCTGCGAGGCTTGTGCAGCGAAGCGCGCTTTGATTAAGGCATTCTCCCGGAAACTCGAGCCGCTTTCTTCCGGCGACTCGCTCGAAAAATGCGAAAGCGGAAATAACGTGACGCGAAACGCCGCGAGGATCTGGCTCAGCTCGAGCAGTTTGCCGCGATTGTTGCTCGCCAGAACGATAGCACTCAGAGAACGACCGGGCGCGCGACCAGACACACGGTCAACCTTCGTCCAACGAATTCGTTTGTAAGGCCAGCAATTGCCCGATGCCGCTCGATGCGAGATTCAACAACTCATCGAGTTCGTGACGACGAAACGCATGCCCCTCGGCCGTGCCTTGCACCTCGATAAACGCGCCGCCGTTATTCATAACGACATTCATGTCAGTCTCGGCCGCGGAATCCTCCGCATAATCCAAATCGAGTACCGGCACGCCGTTGTAAATGCCGACCGACACTGCTGCAACTTGCGCATGAATGGGATTACTCTTGAGCGCGCGTCGATTGATCAATGTTTCGACGGCATCGAACAGGGCCAGATACGCGCCGGTAATCGACGCAGTGCGCGTGCCGCCGTCGGCTTGCAACACATCGCAGTCGATAGTGATGGTGCGATCGCCCAATGCCTTCAAGTCCATCACAGCGCGCAATGATCGGCCGACTAACCGCTGAATCTCTTGAGTACGGCCCGACTGCTTTCCCTTAGCTGCTTCGCGCGCGGACCGTTGATGCGTAGCGCGCGGCAGCATTCCATATTCGGCGGTAACCCACCCCTGGCCCTTGCCGCGCAAGAACGACGGCACGGATTCCTCGATACTCGCCGTGCATAGCACCCGCGTATCGCCGAACTCCACCAGCACCGACCCTTCGGCATGCCGAGTAAATTTGCGAGTAAATCGAACATCGCGCAGTTGGTCCGGTGCGCGATTGCTGGGCCGCAACGATTTAACTTGATCGGCGCTCATGGTCCCAACCAGCGCATGACGGCCACAGTCGAATTATCGCTATACGGCGACGACGCTTGCACCGCGCGTTGTCCTAACTGTTCCAGCGCGACGCTCAAGGTCTGGCTTTCCGCCGACCCGCCACCGCTGCTTTGCGTCGCATAAAACCCGGCGATATCGACATCGCGCAGATTCGCCCAGACGCCATCGGTACATAGCAGCATGATGTCGCCGGTCTGCAAAACTCTACGCCCGGACAAGGTCATCTCCGGAATCGTGGGATCGCCGCCCAAGCAACATTCGACGAAATTTCGCATTGGATGACTTTGGATTTCGTCCTCGGTGATTTTGCCGTCGCGCAATAGCAATTCGACATGACTGTGGTCGCGTGTGCGCTCCACCATTGCACCGGCTCGAATGTGATAAATGCGACTATCGCCGACATGCGCCCAATAGGCGGCGCCTTCTTGCACGAGACACACGGCCGTTGTTGCGCGTGGACGCGAGTCCACGGACAGCGCGCTACCCATTCGCACAACATCGTCGTGTGCCTTACTCAACGACATGTGCAGAAATCCGAGTGGATCGAATAACGGCTGCGAGCACGCCGCAAACGATTCGAGCAAACTCTTGAGAGCCGTGTCGGCGGCGCGACTACCGTCGGAATGTCCGCCCATGCCGTCGATAACGGCGAGAAATGCGGCATGTTCGCCAACCGTCACGGCGACGCGATCTTGATTATCGTCGCGGTCGCCAACCAGACTTAAGTCCGCATGTTCAGTACGCAATCGAGAACTCCGACATAAACGACCCAACGCGCCGACATTTAATTTACAGCGACACCCGTACGAGATCGCCTGATAAACTGCCGCCGCAACTATAGCTTTATATCATCACGGCTACGCACAACATAGCCGCCAATTTGATTCAATCGCACACAGAGTACGACCCTACAACATGATCCGCAGCATGACAGGTTTCGCCCGGCGCGAACGCCAGGGGCCATGGGGCACGCTCACTTGCGAGCTGCGCACCGTCAATCATCGTTACCTGGAAGTGTCGTCGCGATTGCCCGATGAACTCAAGTCCCTGGATAGCGACCTGCGTCAAGCAATTAACGCTGCGCTCCGTCGCGGCAAGGTGGATGCCAATCTCTATTTGAAGAATTCGGCAGGCACAGCACCGGCACTCGAACTCAATCAAGAAGTAGTCGCCCACCTGATCGCGACGCTGCGCGAATTGGACAAAACGTTGGGCGCGACGACACCGCCTTCAGCACTCGACATCTTGCGTTGGCCCGGCGCCATTCGTGAAACCGAACGCGACATCGCGCCAATTCTCGCGGTTGCGATCGAACTTGTCACCGAATCGCTCTCCGAGCTAAACGACATGCGCGCTCGCGAAGGCGCACGCATCCGCGAACTCATCAAGCAGCGCTGCGAGACGATGCAAACCACCGCGAAAGCTGTACGTGCGCGTCTGCCGGAGATTGCAGCTCGCATTCGCACGCGCGTCACAGAACGCATCGCTACATTGAATTTAGGCGCGGGGTCCACACCCGATAACGACCGACTTGAACAAGAACTGGCGATGTTCGCGCACAAAATGGATGTTGACGAGGAACTGGATCGCTTAGACAGCCATCTCACCGAAATTGCATCCATCATCGATTCCACAGAACCCGCCGGCCGGCGTCTGGATTTTCTGATGCAGGAATTGAATCGAGAGGCAAACACCTTGTCGTCGAAATCGCAAGATGTCGAGACCACGCGCGCCGCCGTGGATTTGAAAGTCCTGATCGAACAAATGCGCGAACAGATTCAGAACGTCGAGTAGCGGCTGGTCATTATGGCCAAAGAACGCGGCAAATTGCTTGTGATCGCGGCACCATCGGGCGCGGGCAAGACTTCGCTAGTGCGTGCATTGCTAAAGCGCGAACCGCATTTGCGATTTTCAATTTCTTACACCACGCGCAAACAACGACCGACCGAACAACACGGCCGCGACTATTTTTTTGTCGATCACGCAACGTTTGAAAAGATGGTCGCCGCCGGAGATTTCTTGGAATACGCCAAGGTCTTCGACAACTACTACGGCACGTCGAAAACGCAAGTCACGAGCATTCTCGAGGGCGGCGATCATGTGATTTTGGAAATCGACTGGCAGGGCGCACAACAAATCCGCAAAGCGCTCCCCGACTGCCAAACGATTTTTATTCTGCCGCCGTCGCGTGCGGAACTGGAAACCCGTTTACGCGGCCGCGGCACCGACAGCGACGAGGTGATCGCTCGTCGTCTGCGCGATTCGGTCGGCGACATGACACACTGGAATGAATTCGACTATGTGGTTATCAACGACAAATTTGCAGTGGCGCTCGCCGAACTCGCGAGCATCGTGGACGGCAAGGGCAAGGCTTTGCAACGCACGCGGCCCGAGCTGGTCGGGCTAACAAAAGCGTTGCTCGCTTTGCCCTAAGGCTAATTGCAATTACGCGGTCCCAGTAGCGTCATCCAAGTCGCGTGGGTCAAGTCACGTGGTCCCAGTAGCGTAATCCAAGTCACGTGGTCCAAGTCGATTTCAGACTCACTCTGCGACCAATTTGTATCCGGCGCTTCCGACGGTATGCAGTAGCTGCGGATTGGCAGGATCGATTTCGATTTTCTGCCGAACGCGATGGACGAGTTGCTTGAGAAGTTGTCGATCGCCTGCGCCGCGACGGCCCCACACATGCATCAAGAGGTTATCGGAACTCACAGTGCGTCCGGCATCGGCCAACAACAATTGTAACAAACGCAATTCCAACTTGGTAAGTCGCACGGGTTCCTTGTTGCCGATTCCCACACAATGTTCGACGGCATCGAGTTTGATTCTTCCCGCAGCGAGCGGCATCGTATCGTCCGAACCGGCGCGACGTAACAGC
Source organism: Pseudomonadota bacterium (assembly GCA_043746555.1). Taxonomy (GTDB): domain Bacteria; phylum Pseudomonadota; class Gammaproteobacteria; order Steroidobacterales; family Steroidobacteraceae; genus CAZQYC01. The sequence continues at coordinate 6,401 of JAYTQU010000103.1, forward strand.
GCTTTTATTCTCGCCAGCAAAGTCCGCGGACTGAAGGGCTTGGTGAGATAGTCGTCGGCACCGAGTTCGATCGCTTTTACCAAGTCCTCTTCTTCGCCGCGCGCGGTCAGCATCATAATCGGCACGCGCGATTTTCTGCGTATCGCGTCGCACACTTGAAAGCCGTTCGCCTCCGGCATGTTGATGTCGAGCAACACTAGATCGGGCGCTTCGACTGCAAACATCCGCAGCGCCGCAGCGCCATCGGTTGCTTTGACGACGCGATACATCGCCTGTGCGAGCGTAAACTCGATGAGCGCAAGTAGATCGCGGTCGTCGTCGACGATGAGAACTTTCACGCGCTCATTCTCAACGGCAGTATCACGTTGAATCGCGTTCGTCCTTGAGCGGTGCGCTCGACATTCACACTGCCACCATGTCGTTCGACAATCGATTTGACGATCCACAAACCCAACCCCAGCCCACCTGGATCGGGCTCATCGCCGTCACTCGTTGCGCTGCCGCGCGAGAACCGATCGAAGATCGAACCCTGCGCGCCTTCCGGTACGCCCGGACCGTCGTCTTCAATCCACACAATAATCCTGTTGCCTTCGAGTTCTTGCGCGCCAACGCGCACGGTGCTGTTCTCGGGGGCATACTTGTTAGCGTTGGTAAGTAGATTTACGAACACTTGCGTGAGCCGCGACCCGTCGCCTTCGATTGCCGGCAGATTCTCCGGAATAACGATATCCAGTTTCTGATTGCGCGCTTCGAATAACGATCCCAAGAATTCTCTAGCGTCCTCGATCACATCGGCAAACGCGACGCTCTGTCGGCGAATACTCAGTTGCCCCGCTTCAATGCGTACGCTTTCCAGCAGGTTGTCGATCAAGCGTGTGAGGCGATGCGTGCCTCGCTCCAACGACATCACCAATTCGCGACGTTGCGCATTGGACATCGATTCAAGTCCGTCGCGCAACAGTTCAATCGACGCTAACTGCGCGGCGAGCGGCGTACGAAACTCATGCGAGATATTCGCCAACACCGAATCGCGAGCACGACGCACCGCTTCTAGATCCGTTTCGTCGCGGATCACTTGTACCTGCAAACCGTCGACCGGCGCTGCGCTGGTGATGATCGTGCTACGCGGTTGTCCCGCTTCCGCTTCGATTGGTTCGACCGCGCGAATGGCAGTACCTTCGCGAGCTTTCAGTATCGGACAATTGCGTTCGCAAGGCCGTTCGCCGTTCACCCTGCAAGGCTTTAAAACATCGCCGCAAAACTGCCCGATAGCGTCGGCCGCCGACACGCCGAGTAATCGCGCCGCCTGAGCATTGAGATACGTGATAGTCCGTTGGCGATCAACCGCAAATACACCTTCGACCACGCCGTTGAGCACTGCCTGCGCCTCTGCCTCGCGTTGACGCAACGCGCCGGTAAGGTCGACGAGGTTGCGGCGCATATCTTCCATCGTGCGCGATAACACACCAACCTCCGCTGCGCCATGCACCGGAATCGACGTGGAAAAATCGCCTTGACCCAAGCGCGTTGCGGCATCGGTGAGTTCGCGTATTGGATCCGCCACCTGTTGACCAAGCCACAACGCGGCAAACACCGCCAATGCGCCGAGCGTCAGTGCAGTCAACCACAAGCGTCGTACCAGTGAATTTACCGAAGCGTCGAGTTCCGCTGCGGGCAGACGAGTTTCGATTAGAGCAGTTCCTTCGCCGGTCGATGCAAATACGGGAAAACTCGAAGCAAACAAGTCCAGTTCTTTAATTCGCGTGGCCGACGAACGACCGTCGGATAGTGCCGCCGAATGCAATTGCGTAAACGCGTCGGAACTTGCGTCGGCAAAC
>JAYTQU010000104.1:0-4459 GCA_043746555.1 Pseudomonadota bacterium
GGCCACGACCATGATCGGCTTGTTAGCGCTCTGCATTGTTCTGCTGACGAAGTTGAAACACGTTGCCTTCCGGATCATAAAAGAGCGTAGCTCTTTGCGAATCGAACACGCGACGCCCAAAAGACGCAAGTGATTGTTGGCGTTGATTTCCTTCCGGATTTTTGCAAGATACCCAGCTAATAACAAAGTCTGAAGCCCGCCTTTTATGATTTGCCTTTTATGATTTGATTGGGGTGATTGCGGCGGACGGCTTGAGTTCGCGATGTATTCGACAGCAGGCATTTAATCAATGCGGTAATAGCCAGCGCTGCTGTATCTTGGTTCAACTTTCACGTTCGCTGAATTCGAGAATTGAAATCATGTTCAACGAGAAATTGTGCTTCGCAGCCTACAGGCGACGAATAGCGGGAATCCTATTTGTGGCGATGTTGCTACTAAGGCTACTAGCCGGTTGTTCGCGCAGCACGGATGAAGAACAGATTCGCAACGTCATCGCCGCGGCGGAAACCGCTGCCGAAGCACGCAATACCTCCGATGCGATGGAGTTGGTTGCCAACGATTATCGCGATGCACAAGGCTTCGACAAACCGCAGTTACGAAATTTTCTACGCGGCTATTTTATTACTCATCCGAAGATCGAGCTGCTGGTGCGAGTCGGCGAAATTAAACTCGAAACTACAAACAGCGCGCGAGCCAGTATCGAACTGACACTGGTCGGCACACGGCAAAGCGACGCAAGTAGTGCGTCGCTCGCCGGCGCATCGCTCACTGGCGAACAAGAATCGTTGCAAATCGACTTCAAACGCAGCGACTCGAACTGGCGAGTCGTGCGCGTCGATCGTGTCGCTAACTAGACTCTTTACTTCTCAAGCTTGAGTCGACTACTTCGACAAACTCCGCGCCACCCAGTCGAGCCGTGCGTTGTGAAAATCCTTTTGCACGATCGGCACGCCGCCAAAACCAAACTCTAAAAGCGTTTCGTTGCCTGCTTCGAACTTCGGCCATTTTGGACCGCCGGCCGAATCGGGATCGCCGGTCTTTGCGAATGTTGCCCAGTATTTGTTGGCTGCCGCCGCAATCGGTTTGCCTTCCGCATCGAACGATGTGCCGGCGCGCGGATTGTCGAATACATAAGAGAGTTCGCCGCCATGCGGCAACCCAAACGATTTGTCGCGCATCGAGATCGGAATGTACGAGAAGTGATAAACGAATGTCGGCAAGCCCAATTTCGAATGCGCGCGAGCCAACGCACGATCCGGTTCGCTGATCGATACGTCGGTAATGTATCGCGCAATCGTGCGATCGACATCGCCGGTTTTATCGGGATCGAATGCCGCGATAAACTCATTGCGATGGTCTTTGATCGCGGCGAAACGTTCGGCCGAATTGGTGTTGCGGCGATAGAGACTCGCTTCGTCGCTGTTGCCGCCGACCAAGTATGGCACGTGCGCTTCCTTTCCCTCGGCAAAGCCGTCGGCCGCCCTCTCGACAATTAATTTGCCGTCGGCCATCGGCAAAACCGCGTCCGGAGCGCCGATCCCGCCCATTCCGCGAGCAAGAGCCGCAAATGGCAGCGCGCGCAACGCCTTTGCCGCTGCGGCATCCGTACCGGTCACACCGGCTTGCGCCGCGAAAGCGACGCCGAGCTGTTCGACGCTTCGCGATCCATCGTTGCTATGCAATGGTAGCGGATCGAATCGTCCGAATCCCGACTCGGCGATGGCCTTGTTGAATAGACCGCGCGCCTGCGGCGCCAACATCAATGCGTTAATAGACATCGCGCCGGCCGATTCGCCAAAGATCGTTACGTTGCTCTTGTCTCCACCGAATTGCGCAATGTTGTCGCGCACCCAATCAAGCGCGGCGATTTGATCCATCAAACCGTAGTTACCCAGTTCGCCTTTTGGATTCTCCTTGGTGAGCGCGGGATGCGCGAACCAACCCGCGCGACCGAGCCGATAGTTGATCGTCACCACAATCACGCCTTGCTTCGCGAATTGCGTTCCGTCGTAGGATGCGCCCGATCCGAAAATAAACGCGCCACCGTGGATCCACAACATCACCGGCAGCTTGCTGTTCGACTTTGCATCGGCCGGCGCGTAGATATTGAGATATAGACAATCTTCCGCTTGCTGACAGTTTTGCGAAAACGCATTCGCCGCTCGCACATTCGACCACTTCGCCGGGCTCTTCGGTTCGCGCCAACGTAAATCGCCGACCGGCGGCGCGGCAAACGGAAGTCCACGAAACACCGCGACGTCGTTTGCGATAAAGCCCTGCGTCTTACCTTGTTTGGTCGCGACGATGGGGCCGTTGAGAGCGGGCGATGGCGCCGCTTGAGCTGGTTGACGAGCGGGAAGCGCTTGGCTCCACGCCAAGCCGTTCGCACAAAGCAAAAAAATCGCGACGAATTGCGCGATAACGGATTTAGCCTTCATTCTTATGCCCCCGCTTAAACTTTAGAAAAATATGCGCCCAGGAAAAACTTGCTATTGTTCGTCGGTGAACCTTGCCAACAAGACGTCAATTCTGCACTCGATCGTTGTTCCAGGGAATCTTTTTTCTGAAGATTTGTGTTACGACAATTCGCGAAACGTCGCTTTCGACGACCCGCGCAGTCCGCGAAAACCCAACGCGAGAAGTTGCAATGCGGTTTGACCGATTCGGATGTTCCCTCTAAAGTGCCGCGCGTGAAACCGCAATTCATACTGCCGCTTGCCGTTCTTTCCGGCGTTCTCTACTTCCTCGGCTTCATCGGTTTCGATCAGTGGTATCTCGAATGGATCGCACTCGCGCCGCTCATCGTCGCGCTCGAGCACATCGAAACCGGCCGACGCGCGTTCTTCGTATCGTGGCTCATGGGTTGGGTGACTCACCTGGGCGGGTATTACTGGGTCGTGCATCTACTGACTGTGTTCGCGTTTCTGCCGTTGCCGCTGGCGGTACTCGGCTATGTGCTGCTGTGTCTCGTACAAGGTGGTTCGCTTGCCGTGTTCGGCTGGCTGGCGTGGCAACTCAAACGCACAACGGGACTCGCGCTCGGCTGGATTGCGCCGGTGGCGTTAATCGCAACTGAATTCGCGTATCCACTTATTTTTCAAAGTTACACCGCCAACTCGCAGGCGTGGATGCCGGTGTTGATTCAGATCGTCGATCTTGGCGGGGTTCTGCTATTAAGTGGCGTCATCGCGTTGGTAAACGGCGCTGTCGCCGAATACGCGATCTCCGTTATTCGCCGACAAAGAATTCGTATCGCCTTACCGGCAGTCGCTTTCGTTGCGCTCGCCGCCACCGTGATTTACGGCGTCGTTCGGATGCCGCAAATCGATGCGCGCGATGCCGCGGCTCCGAAACTGAAAGTCGTCGTCGTGCAAGCGAATGTTGGCGAAGCCGACAAACTCGAAAAGGTTAACGAAGGCATCGAGAAGTATCGAACGATGACCGACATCGCATTGACAACGCCGAACATCGGATTAGTCGTTTGGCCGGAAAGCGGATTCAACACGCTGGTTGCTCTCAATGCCGATCTTACCGGTCACGTTGCCACACGCATCGATACGCCGATGCTGGTCGGCGCCGTTCGCGCAGAGCCGGTTCCCGACGCCGAGAGAAAAGGCCCGGAACAATATCGCGTTTGGAATAGCATCCTTGCGATTGCGCCCGGCGGCCGAGCGATTGCAAGTTACGATAAAGTGAAGCTACTGATTTTTGGCGAGTACCTGCCCGGCTACGAAACATTTCCCGCTTTCTACGAGTCGCTACGCGACGCGGGCATACTGCCTTACATCTCCGTATTCGCGCGCGGTCAATCGTTCGCGCCATTGCCCGTTGGGCCTTATCGAATCTCCGCGGATGTGTGCTACGAAGATATTCTGCCGCGGCATATTCGCAATCTCATGGGGCCGATCGATTCGAACGGTACTCGTCCGCATGCCATGTTCAACGGCACCAACGATTCGTGGTATGGCCCGGTGGAACCGCGCATTCATCTCGCGCTATCGATATTTCGAGCGGTGGAACATCGACGCTGGTTGATTCGCTCGACAGCCACGGGCATAAGCGCTTTCATCGACGCAAATGGCCGCATCGTGCGCCAGAGCGATTTCGAAAAAGCAGAAACACTTACGCGCGACGTACCGATGATATCGGCGGGACCGACAGTTTACGGACGCATCGGCGATTTACTCGGATGGCTCGCACTACTCGCCGTGACCGTTGGAGTTTTCGTGCGCCATCGAGCAACGCGTCACTAACGAACATTCTCGCAACGACAGTTACTCAGTCTAGCCGTGACGCTGTCGCAAACGCCCCACTCAAACCGTATTCGGCGCCAAACGATGTCGGAATTTAGAGTTGAGCCATCAAGTCTCCATCGACCCAGCCGATACGATAATCGCGGTGGCGCGTCCCGACGTGGGTGTGCGGAGCGTATTGTTTTCCTGCCGCAAGGCTTTAACCG
>JAYTQU010000105.1:0-1837 GCA_043746555.1 Pseudomonadota bacterium
TGTACACGAGTTCGAGCCGCAAATTCGCGTAGCGCCGTATCCAGCGGTTGCTCTCGATATGAGTCATCGGCAAGTGCCGCCGTAACGGGCAGCGCTTGTGCCGCCAATATCGCCGCGACCATCAACTTTATGGTTACCTTGGTTTTCATGTTCTCTCCCCAGTGTTTCGTGTAATCGATATACGAACTCGGTCAATGTCGCGATGGACGACAATGCCGTCAACTTTTTCAAGAAACCCAACAAACGAATCAAGGTCGTATGCGTTGAATACACCACTGATCCGCAGATTCGCCAAATCGCGATCTTCGATCACCAGTGGCAGAGCGCCATATCGATTAAATTCGTTGACGACGTCGCGCAACGCTTCGTGCTCAAAAATAATCTTTTGCTGGACCCACGCCACCGATGGTCGAACATCGACTGCGCGCACGTCTACTGCTTTGCGAAGGGTGGGCATCGTGTTGGCTGCCACGCGCGCCTGCTGACCCGCGGCGAGTCTAACTAGTGCGGTACTAACCGGCATTCCCGTAACTGGCGATGTTGCTTCTCGAATTTCGTCGACCGCAACGGAACCTTCCACGACTGTTACAACAACATCTTCGCTGAGCCGCCGCACATCGAATTCCGTACCGACGGCAACAACTTCGGTCGCACCCGCACGCACGCGAAACGGTCGCGCCTTATTTTTCGCAACCTTAAATAGCGCTTGGCCGCGATCCATAAATATTTCGCGGTCGCGCTTTGAAAAGTCCACGCGCACAACAGAATCGGAGTTCAGATGCAGCACCGAACCATCCTCCAAACGAACCGTCCTCTGTTCACCGTGCGCCGTACGATACTCACCGTGCAGCGACGCATATCGAACCGAGCCCCACCAACCCAGCCCGACAATTGCTATTGCAGCAATTCCCGCAGCTATCGTAACAATACGACTCATCGAAAAACGCGACTGCCTATCAGCAGCGACGTAATGATCATTCAGTGCAGTCAACCGCTGTTCCGCTGTGCTTTGGCGAGGGGGCATCGCCACGATATTGACGTCTGGCTCCGCAAGGGCCGCCGCAACTAATTGTTCGGATGATTCTTCGACTAACCGCATCGCACACCGCAAATCGGCACTCAACCGTGCTAGCGCCAAATACTCGCGCACATGTACGGGCGATGCTTGCAACCAGGACATAAATTCGCGGCGCTGCTGCAGGGACAAAGATTGGTCGCGATTGGCGCAGTACCAAACTTCCGCCTGTTCAACGATAGCCCGAATAACCGTATGCTCGGAAGAGTTCATGACAGATCCCTCCTCTCTACCAAACGCTCGCGGCAATGACGCAACGCATTTGAAAGATATTTCTTGACCATGTTGCCAGATACACCAAGGCGCTCACCAATCTGGCGGTAGGTCAACCCATCGCGATATTGCAAGACCACTGCCGCTCGACACTTAGGCGAAAGTTCGTCAAGCACTGCCAGTAGTTCGCGATGCCGCTGGGGCGCATCGAGTTGCGTATCGAAATCGGGCCAATCGCTTAGTTCCTCTGCAACGCTCGGATCGCCGGCATCGGTCGCGGCGGCAAAACGGCTGCGTAACACTGCGTGCTCGCGAACCAGATTTGCCGCGACGGCAAACAAATAAGCTTCCGGATTGCGCACTGCCTGCGACATATCCGCGCGGAGCACTCGAAGAAACGCCTCCTGTGTCAAATCCGTGGTTTCTTCGCCGGCACGAACGCGCCGACGGAAAAAAGCGTTGAGGCGCGACCGCCGTGCAGCGAACAAATCTCCGACCCGGCTTTTCCCCGAATTGCTTGATTCTTGAGACATCGCTGTTCAGCCCCGG
>JAYTQU010000106.1:0-15854 GCA_043746555.1 Pseudomonadota bacterium
GTTGCTCGCCTTGACCACCGACTCCGTAAGTTGGTCCTGTGACATCGATTGATACTCATTCGAAGGCGATAGACTCACTGTCGGCATAAGAGTCGGAGCGATTTTAAAGCTGAGATCCATGTTGCCGGTGCTTCGCCGAGAAAGATCCGGGAAGCGTAGTGCATTTGGATTGATCGTGAACTCGCCCGGAGACATCGCCTGCGAGATGCGACCAATCGCGGCTGCGTCATACGCCGCCTCGTCGTTTGAACCACCGTCGGTGAGCGCATCGCCAACATTCGGCGGCACAAATGTCCTCGGGTCTAGCGTATAACTTGAGGGCGCGCCTGGATACCCCATGGGGACCGGCGTACCATCCGGATTCACCAGGTTGCCAGCGCCGTCGTAGTGAATGCCGTCCGGGCTCCCTTGATAACCGCCTTGAGTTGAAGCCGGATCATTTCCTTGTCTTGCATGACCTCCACTCCGCGGGATCAAATCTCCGATTCCCATTCCGATAAAGCGCCCGATTTCCGTGGCAGTGCTTTGGATAATGCTGCCGTTTTGCGAGGTATTGATGTCGAGTCGGGTTAACCGACCGGTGCGATCGTAATAGTTCAGCTCGTCTTGGCTCGATTGGCCTTTCTTGAGATCTGTCTTGATAGTCGACTTGTCGATGTCGGTCAGATAGGTCGTGATCGTACCGCTCTCATACTCCTGTGAGACACCTTGGAAGGGAGTCCTTGGGGCATTGCCCGTTTGCGCCTGCTGCGATTCGACAATGATTTGGTGCCCCTCCTTATCGACGTAGTAGATCTTAAGATCGTACGCCGTATTGGCGGCAAGACCCGTAAGCGATCGCGAATAGTTGTAGGTGCCCGCCGCGAGCGTACCGGTTAGCGCAACGTCGTTAGGGAATGTGGCGCCGCTTCCAGTTGCGCGCCACGCGAGGTGCAGTCCGCCTGTGGCCATGTTGTTCGATACTTCGGCATACGAAAGCGCGATCGAGACCCCGAGGCTTGTCGTGGTCGGGGATGTGACGGTAACCGTATGTTGGTAATTGTAGGTGTAATAACGAATGACGTTGCCGTGCGCGTCGTAACCCCAGGATTGCTTTTGCGTAACCCATCCGCTTTTGCTCGGGTCGGTACTAACAGTGGCAAGACTGGCGAGAGCAACGCGGTTGTTCGCGTCGATCGAGTAGCCCCAGGTGTTGCCGGTGCCGTTGTCCGGCGCAACGGTTGAGTAATACTGGCTGTTATTGAATGTCTGCCAGGCCGTGCGATTGTTGACCGATGAGTCCAGTTCGCAACGCGCCATCGATTTCGCCACCGCCGCAGCGTGTTATAAACACTCCTTGCCCGGTGACGCGTGTATCGCAAGCGTTGCGGAAATCGACGCACTGCTCGCCGATGCGAGCGTGAAATCAAGCTTTATGCGTTAAGTGTTAAGTGTTATGAATATCGAAACAATCATGAATCTGTCGCCGGTGATTCCGGTGTTGGTCATCGACGATGCCGATCTTGCCGTTCCGTTGGCGCAAGCCTTGGTCAGCGGCGGGGTAACGGTACTTGAAGTAACGCTGCGAACCCCGCAATCGCTTGCCGCAATTCGGGCAATCGCCACTCACGTGCCAAAGGCCTGCGTGGGTGCCGGCACCGTGCTGAACGACAAGGATTTGCAAGACAGCATCGATGCCGGCGCGCAATTCGCCGTGTCGCCAGGTTCGACGCCGCAGTTGCTGACGGCAGCGACCGCAAAAAAAATTCCACTATTGCCGGGAATCGCGACGGCATCGGAACTCATGACTGGCTTGTCGCTTGGCTACAACGCGTTCAAGTTTTTTCCGGCGGAAAGCGCCGGCGGCGTTGCGGCATTGAAAGCACTATCGGCGCCGTTTGCGCAGACGCATTTCTGTCCGACCGGCGGGATTACTTTACAAAAAGCGAAAGAGTATCTCGCGCTTTCAACTGTCCGCTGCGTCGGCGCCTCGTGGCTCGCGCCGGCGGCAACTGTTATGAAGGGCGATTGGCAGCAAATAGAAACTTTGGCGAGGGAAGCCGTGACCACGTTGTCGCGAACGCGATAGTGCCTAGCTTCTATTGGCGAGTTACGCGACTTCGTTCTGGAGAACCGTGCTGTCCTGCCGACTTTCGCGCACAGTGTCGATCACGCCCAACGTCACCAGCACAAAGGCCAGCGCTTCGGCGATGATCGGCATATTGTAAAATACGAAACCGGTCGCCACGAATAACGCCATCGCTGTCAGAAAACCCGCTATCGGCCTCCACATAGCGCCTACCATGGCTACTAAATCGTCAAGTTCGTCGAATATGAGCAGGCAGTTTTCCATGGCGCGTTCCAAAGAATCGCAGGGGTCTTGAGACGGTGTATGGGGCACTTTAATTGAGCAACTCGACCTCAAGGTGTGAAGGCCCTCACAGGGCTGCGCAACGGAGTTGCTCGCGCATCGAATCTGAGGAATAGTCAGCGCATTATCGGGTGATGCCCAGTTGGATCGAATGCGGTCCAAGGCCCCACGCAAGTCGATGTCACGGTGATCCGCCGAGCGGCTAAAGCCGAGCGATTGTACTCGTATGCAAAAGATCGTCGTACTAAACCCCAAGGGCGGATCAGGCAAATCCACTATTGCCACCAATTTGGCGAGTTACTTCGCCACGCTTGGGCTCACTCCAACACTTATGGATATGGATGCGCAAGGATCAAGCATGCGTTGGCTCAGCAAACGCAGCGCCGAGTTACCGCCGATCCATGGCATTGCCGCGTATGAACGCAACAGCCGAGTAACGCGAAGTTTTGCGTTGCGCATTCCACAGGGTTGCCGATGCATTGTGGTCGATACCGCCGCAGCGATCGAAGCGCAATCCATGCCGGAAGTCACGCGCGATGCTCACGCCGTGTTGGTGCCGGTGTTGCCATCGGACATCGACATTCATGCCGCAGCCAAGTGCATCACCGATCTTCTCCTAGTCGCGAAAATTCCGCGCGAGCAACAACGCATCGGCGTTATCGCTAATCGCGTCAAGAAGAATACCGTGATGTATCGATCGCTGATGCGATTCTTGGGCACACTTGAAATCCCAATCATTACGACGTTGCGCGATTCGCAAAACTACGTTCGTGCCGCCGAAAGTGGCATTGGGTTGTTCGAGATGAAACCTTATTTGGTGCGCGAGGACTGGGATCAATGGCGGCCGTTGATCGGTTGGTTGGCGCAAAGAGACGGCCTCGGTATGCAATCCCTGCCCGCTATGCCTATCATGCCGCCATTGAATCGGATTGCTCCGATTCAGCAATCATCCCCACAATCGTCCTTGGCGACGTCGATACCGATTTTGCCGCCCGCTATTCCGATGCCTCGTCGGCCGATGTACGTGGCGCCAAAATCCGCGCCGCTACAAGAATCGCCGCAAGCGACAATCGACTCCAAGCGCGGAGTCGACTCGAGTATGAAAACGTCGTTACCGGATTTTTTAAGGTTCGTTGGCGGCGATTCGTAGAAGAAAGTGTCTCCGGCCGCCTAGCGCGCTGCCGCGTCTATTTTTGTTCTTGGTCTTTTTCCCAATTCGACTTCATGCGTTCGGTCCAGCTCTTGTAGCTGGGAAAATTGAACAAGTTCTTGGTGATCGCCGCGTGTCTCGCGTTCGGCGCTTGTTGCGGACGCGTTAACCAATTGCGCGAACCGTCGCGCGTCGATCCAACGGGTGCATGGCCGACCGGTGCATGGCCTGCGGCTCGAACCGCAGCAGGTGCACCCTCGCCCACCCAAGCGCGGTGCGATCCGGTAGAAGTAAATACGTCTTGCTTGCGATCTGTCATAGCGTGTGCCTCTGGCGACTAAACTACTGACGCGAACCCAATGCCTTGAGGAACTGGTTCACACGCGAGGTTCGGTGACACGAGAGTGCGACAAGGGTCGCAAGCTTCGCCATATTATGGTCGGATCGCGAGTGATTCATCTCGCATTGAATTGGTGTTTGCGCAAGTGGTGTCGCGATCCTTTACAAGGATCTCACGATTCGCGTTCGATATTTCGCAGTGGCGCGTTCAATAATGGCTCGAAACTCGGCCGTAATTCTTTCAACAATTCGTCGATCGCCGCCGGCACCAAACTCGCATACACATCGAGCAACACGATCGCGTTGACCACCGCATCTTCACGTGTGGCTGCACGCAGACGCTGCACCATCCCGCGATTTACCAAGTGCACGCCGCGATAAACCAACGCTAAATCCTTCAATTCCAAATCCGGTTTGCGACCTTCGCGATCCGCGTAATGTTGTGCGAGCAAATACATCGACGCCACGCGATACGCCGTTTCCGATTCGGTCGAGAACGGCAAATGGAAGCGAGCCATGGGTCGAAACACCGCAGTGCGCGGACAACTACTACTGGCCATGATGAGACCAATGAGCGACGCGAGCGCTTGTTGCGCGGTGGTTTGCGACGTGATGGTGCGCTCAGTCGTCTCCACCGACACTTCGACGTGATCGTACGAAACCAGATTCGCAAAATCAGATCCGACTGCCGCAAGCCTCACCGCTGCCGGACAATGCGGCGATTCGCTGGCCTTGAGCGGACAGCCGCTGCATTGATGAAATTCCAGTTCGGTCCAATACGGCAGCGCTTCGGGCAAGGCGTCGATGATGACACTCGTGTCGCCATCCAACTGCAAAGCGAACACATACTCCGGCTGCTTCGCGACCTTAAATTTGTAAACGATGCGTGAAGGATTCACGACGCGACTTCAAACCAACCGGTAACAGGGTCGATACTCGCCCGCGAGTTTCATACGTTTTTGCGCGACGAACGCACCCAGTAGCTCATCGAGCATCGTCATTAACTCGCGATCCCCTTGCAACTCGAACGGCCCGCGCTCCTCGATCAAACGAATGCCTTGTTCCTTCACATTCCCGGCGACGATGCCGGAAAACGCGCGACGTAAGTTGGCCGCTAGTTGATGCGGCGGCAAGTCGCGCGTCAGCTGTAATTTGGCCATCGCGTCATGCGTAGGTTCGAAGGCAGCCTGAAAATCCGGTGGCACTTTGAGCAGCCAGTTGTAGTTGTACGCGTCGCTATGGGCACGCCGATAGTGACGAACCGCTTCCAATCCCTTCACCATTTCGCGCGCCGCTTGAGCCGGATCGCCGACAATGATCTGGTAGCGACTACGCGCAACTTCTCCCAAGGTCGCACCGATGAATTGATCGATCTGCGCGAAGTAATCCGCCGACGATTTCGGCCCCGTGAAGATCACCGGCATCGGCTGTTCGGCGTTCGCCGGATCGAGCAAGATGCCGAGCAAGTACAAAATTTCCTCGGCCGTTCCGGCGCCACCTGGAAACACCACAATGCCATGACCGGTGCGCACAAATGCTTCCAGGCGCTTTTCGATATCCGGCATGATCACCAAGTGATTGACGATAGGATTGGGAGGTTCGGCGGCGATGATGCCAGGCTCGGTGATACCAATGTACCGGCCGTCGTGAATGCGCTGCTTGCTGTGTCCAATGGTCGCGCCTTTCATCGGACCCTTCATGGCGCCGGGACCGCAGCCGGTGCACACGTCGAGATGACGCAATCCCAATTCGTAGCCGAGCCGCTTGGTGTAGTCGTACTCTGTGGACGCGATCGAATGTCCACCCCAACAAACGACGAGATTCGGTCGGCCGCGATTTTCCAATACGCGCGCATTGCGCAGAATGTGGTAGATCGCGTTGGTGATGTTGGCGGGGTCGGTAAGATCGAACCGATTGTTGCCTAAGATGGCGTCGTGAATATAGATGATGTCGCGCAACACGGCGAATAGATGTTCCTTCACGCCGCGAATCATCTTGCCGTCGACGAATGCGCTCGCCGGAGCATTGCGCACCTCAAGCCTCACGCCCCAAGCTTGACGGCCGAGCCGAATGTCGAAGTCGCGATAGCGTTCGAACAATGTGCGCGCATCGTCGGTGTGATTGCCGGAATTCAATACAGCCAATGCGCAGCGGCGAAACAGCTGAAAGACGCCATCGCTACCGGCCGATAACAGTTCACCCACTTCGCGCTGCGAAAGATTTTCCAAACTGCCGAGCGGCGATACGCGCGCATCGACAAACCCTTCCGCATCGGCGAAGGCATCGCTGATTACCGCATCGACGGGGTCGGAAGTACTGGCCATGAGCGCTTAAATCGATTTGTTCTTGTTATCGCCGACAAAACCGTCGTCGATTACGTTGAGGGGCGAGTTACGTTAGGGGCGTATCTCGATGGGCGTTTCGAGCGGCGTCATCAACCAAATTTCAACCATGTCGGCGTTCGAAACGGCGATACAGCCGTCGGTCCAATCGGCGTTGCTGTAATAGTCCTGCGTCTTGCGTGGATTATTCGGCCAGCCGTGCAACATGATGGCGCCGCCGGGCTTAACGCGTTGACGCTGAGCGCGCGCAAGATCGGCCGGGGCCGGATACGATATTTCCATCGAGAGAAAATAATCACTGTGCGAATTGCGGCGAATCAATTTGTAGTCGCCTTCCGGTGTGCGATAGTCGCCTTCTTCCTGTTTGGTGCCTTGCGGACGAAGCCCGAGCGCGACGCGATACGAACGCAGCACTTGTCCGTGTCGCAACAAGTACAATCTTCGCTCCGATTTTTGCACCAACACTTTGTCCGCCATCAACACGCCGCCGGCGATGCTGGTTGATACGTTAGCCGCACTGTCGGTCGTCGCAATCGCCTCGTCGGCAAAGGCCGGCGAAATCATCGACGCACTGCACAGCGTCGCAAGCGCCAGGCTTGCTATGACACTAAATGTCCGCCAACCGATCATTCGCACAGTTCTCTCCGATTCTAACGCGCGACCAATTGCACCTCGGCACAGGAACGATTACCAGGGCCGGTGGTCGCCGTCAGGCGATATGTCTCGCCCGCGTTCACGTCCACGTGCAAATGATGCCGACTGGTTTGCTTCGATTCTGTGACCGTGCAATCAATCAGTAAATCATGTTCGTCCGGTAAGACGAATGCGCCTCGATATCGCAAACCCAGATCGAGTTCATCGACTCGTCGAATAATGAGCGTGATAGGCAAATTGCCGCCTAACCGCGTATCGCCGGTGATTTGCGCGAGTTCATTGCGCGGTTGACGCGGGCCCTCATAGGCATCGAGTGACTCGCAGCCCGCGAGTATCAGGCCAAGGCCGAGCACGATCAGCGGCACACGATGAACGGATTGTTTAAGACCAATCATGCTAGCGTTCATTGAGCGTTCGCGTTCGCCGCTTCGACTTTCGGAATCACAATCGTGGTCCCCGGTTGCAGTGCTTCAAAATCCAGGTCGGGATTGTATTGCCGCAATAGCCATATTGGCACGTTGTACCGCTTTTGCGACAGTATCCATGCCGAATCGCCGGATCGAACCTTATGCGTTTCGCTCCCGGCAATGCGATATTGCGCAAAGAAGGACTCTTGAATTTGCTGGTGATACGCCACGCGCTTCGCTTCGAAATCGGCGCGCTCGACCTTCGAGAAATCCAAGCGCACGCGATGGCCAAGAACCAGCGGCGTGTTACGCGACATTCTATTGAGCGAGCGCAATCGCGTCGGCGTGATGTTGAGCCAATCGGCGTAGTGTCCTAGCGTTTCGGTCGCCTCGACGCGAATGCTGCCATCGTCGTGGACCGAGTAATCGCTCGGATCGGCGGAGTCCGCTGTTTGTGCACCCGGCACCAATGTCGGTCCCAAGTCCTCGGCTTGCTTGCGTGTCACCGGTTCCGCCGCTTCAGTGGTCGGCGTCAGCGCCGCCACTTCGGCAACCGTTTCAGGTGGCGGCATGGTCGGCGTTTCGGCGGTCGCGGTTGCGGCTTCTTGTGCATCCATCGCGAGCACTTGTCCTTCGTAAATATTGTTTCGTTGTTCAATGTTGTTGAGCCGCATCAACTCTTCTTCGGTCAGCTTAAAGCGCTTGGCAATACGCGATAACGTATCGCCGCGTCGCACGACATAGCGGCTCTCGAATTCCTTCGGCGGCGTTTCGGCTTCAGCCGCAGCAACTGACGGGCTCACAGCAGCCGCGGCAGGCGGCGTAGTGCTTGCCGCCCTGGCAACGCTGGCAACGCTGGCGCCGCCCACAATGGGTAAGTCGAGCACTTGTCCAACGCGAATGCGATAGGGCGATCGCAGATTGTTGAGTTCGGCAAGCCGCGTTTGACTGACGCCATAATGCGATGCGATCACCGACAACGTTTCGCCGCCTTGCACGCGATGCTGTGTGTCTTTCACTTGACCGTCGTAGCGCTCTTTCTTATCGACTCGCGCCAGCGCCTTCGATAAATCAATCGTCGGTGGCGCGCGCAATTCGAAGCCGCGCGGGACGCGACGATTGCCGTTCCACACGCCGGGCAACAGCGATGGATTCAGATGCTTGAGCACATCGACATTCACGCCCATCGCACTCACCAAACTCGGCATCGGCATGTAGTCCGGCAAAACCACGATCTGACTGCTGTCCGCCGCATCGCGATGCAACGGCCCGAAAAACTTTTCGGGATTGCTGTCGATTTCCAGCGCCGCAAGAAACGCCAAATAGAAGTTGCGCGATGCAAAACCAAACGTGCGGCTATCGTATTTGCGCACGATGGTCGCAATATCGTCGGTCCCCAGTTGTTCGACCGCACGACGCATGCCTGCGGGACCGTGATTGTAGGCTGTTAGCGCCAGCGGCCACTTGCCCAGAATCGCATAGTTCTGTTCGAGAAAGCTCGCGGCCGCCGCCGAGGATTTATACGGATCGAGACGTTCGTCCACGGCGTTGTCGATGCGCAAGAATCTGCGCCCGGTTGAGCGCATGAACTGCCACATGCCGGCCGCGCCAACTTTCGAATAGGCATACGGGTTGAACGACGACTCGACGTGCGGCAACGCCGCGAGTTCCTTCGGCAAACCTTGTTCTTCGAAAATCTTTTGGATCTGCGGCATCCACTGACCGGAACGCACCAATCCTTCTTTAAAGCGATTCGCTTGCCCAAGTTGAAACCGCACGTGTTCGACTGCTTCCAACAGCGTTGCACGACTCGCGCTCTTGGGCCAGAGATCGCGCACACGTTGTTCCTCGGCGCTTAAATTAGTCGCGCCATTGGGATTCGCTGCAGCATTGGCGAGCTTGCGGAGTATCGCCGCGTACTTGTCTTTCGCCTCGTCGACTCGTCTCTCGCGAGCCCTCGGCGAGAGATCGGCGGGCAAGGTTAATTTTTCATAAACGACATCGAGATGTTCGTCGTCGTGAATATAACCGCCGTCGGTTCCCGCCTCGGTGTACACACGCTGCCAGAAACGCACATCGGGATCGAGTTCGGGAGGACGCACGAAAGGGTTTTCGGCAACCGCATTCGCGGCAAGTGCCGGCAGCGAGGCGAACCACAGGAGGACTAGCGCGCACTGGCACGCACTGCGACGAATCATTGACAACACGGTTGAGCGGATATTCCTGCAAGCGGTAAAGCAAAGAAAGAGAATAAACGACTTGGACCACCGATCCTAGCATTCGATCCATGTTTCAAATCATCGCCGTCCCCGTTTGGCTTGCCGTGCTGACCGGTGCTTTGGCCGCATGGGCCGTTTTGTCGCGACTATTGATTCCAAGCGTCCGCTGGATTTGGACTCGACGTATCAACCGACTCACCGAACGCATCAATCGCCGGCTCGCACTCAAAATTCCGCCCATCGCTCGCACTAAGCGCGAAGTACTAATCGACCGCTTGGTGCATGACCCCAAGGTTGCCAAGGAGATCGCGGATTTCTGCGAACGCGAGCGCGTGCCGTACGCCGTCACATTGAAGCGCGTTGAAGGTTTTGCGCGCGAAATCGTACCCTCATTCAACGCCTATGCCTATTTCCGAATCGGCAGCGGCCTCGCCAAGCGTATCGCCGAACTGCTCTATCGAGTCCGCTTGGGACACGCGGACTACAAGAGCTTGCGGACGATCGGATCGAACGCCAGCGTCGTGTTCGTCATGAATCATCGCAGCAACATGGATTATTTATTGATCGGCTATCTCGCCAGCAAACGCATGGCATTGAGCTATGCCGTGGGCGAGTGGGCGAAGGTGTGGCCGATCCAGCAAATCATTCGCACGCTCGGCGCGTACTTCGTGCGTCGCGGTTCGGGCGACGCCTTGTATCGCCGTGTACTCGAACGCTATGTGCAAATGGCCGTCGATGGTGGCGCCGTCCAGGCGATCTTCCCCGAGGGCGGCTTAAGTCGAGATGGATTGTTGCGACGACCAAAAATCGGACTGCTCGACTACATGTTGCGATCGTTCGATCCGAAAGGCGAACGCGATATCGTGTTTGTGCCGGTGGCCATCAACTACGATCGTGTCCTCGAAGATCGCACGTTACTCTTGGATGGCGACACACAAGCCGAACGCCGCTCGGGATTCGCGGCCGTCAAGCAATCGCTAAAGTTCATTTTTTCGCAATTCGGCTTAATGCTGCGTGGCAAATGGTTTCGCTTCGGCTACGCGTGCGCCAATTTCGGCACGCCAATCTCGCTGCGCGACTACGTGAATCGACGCGGCTGGAATCCATCCGCGCTCGATCACTCCGCGCGCGGACCGCATGTCGAGCAACTCGCGCAAGACCTCATGATGGAGGTCGGCCGCATCGTACCCATATTGCCGGTCGCGTTGATTGCCAAGATCTTTATAGACGCGCCGAGTCAAAGCTTTACCGAAGAAGAAATAAAATCCAACGCCCGACAATTGCAACAGCGTTATCAAGCGCTCGGCGCGCACGTCTACATTCCACGTGACGATAGCGAATACTCGGTCGCGGTCGGCCTGCGCATGCTGACATTGCGACGTCTCGTGGTCGAAGAGAACGTTCGCTTTCGTGCCGCGGCCGACAGTGACCGCATACTGCGCTACTACGCAAACTCTATCGCACACTTGACCGAGCCGCCGCACTGGGCGCACGCAGAATCGGCGTCATAATTAAGACTGGTTTGCTTATCGCTCTCTTAAAAGTAAGCCGAACAAATGAGGGTCGCTTAACCAGAAAGCCACTGAGCCGCGCCCTGCCCCGCAACGCGACCGCTTGCGAGGCACGCAGTAAGTAGATAACCGCCGGTGGGCGCTTCCCAATCCAACATTTCTCCGGTACAAAACACACCGGGGAGTTTTTCGATCATCAAGTGTCGATCCAGTTCGCGCAGATCCACTCCACCTGCAGTACTGATCGCTTCGCTCAACGGTCGCGTTCGCACGAGACGCAGCGGCAAAGACTTGATCGCGACAGCGAGTTGCCGCATGTCGTTGAGCGATTCTTTACTCAGTACTTCATGGAGCAAACCCGCTTTGACGCCTTCGATACCCACACTTCTACGCAGGTGCTCCGTAAGCGTACGACCTTTGCGAGGTTTAGAGAGTTGCGCTTGCAGTCGAGTCAATGTCCGGTCGGGCGCGAGATCGAGATTCAGAATTGCAACGCCGTCGGTACGAATGCTTTCCCGCAACTGCGCCGACAGTGCGTAAATGACACTGCCTTCGACGCCTGTGCTCGTCACGACAAATTCACCTTGATGAGATTGCGACGGCGTCGAGACAATGACTGACTTCACCGGATGGCCCGCATAACGCTGGGCGAACAGGTCGGACCATGGAGCATCGAAACCGCAGTTCGCAGGTTCAAGCGTAGCGATCGATACGCCGCTCGCGTCTAACCACTGAACCCATTGCCCATCCGAACCCAACTGCGGCCAACTACCGCCGCCCATTGAAAGCACGACGGCATCGACGGTTACTCGTTGCTCGCCATTCGGCGTTTCGAAATGCAACTCGCGCTGCGCACGCAATCCGACGCAACTACTCAGTCCAATACAACGATGCCGCACATGAAAGCGCACGCCTTGCGCGCGCAAGCGATGCACCCACGCTCGCAAAAGCGGTGCAGCTTTCATGTCGGATGGAAACACGCGTCCCGATGATCCGATAAATGTTTCAATGCCGAGTCCACGCGACCAAGCGCGCACATCATTGGCGTTGAACTTCGTGAGCCACTCCGCAACCCGATCGCCACAAGCACCATAGCGCGACACAAACCTCGCCTGATCTTCGGAATGCGTGAGATTGAGTCCGCCCTTGCCGGCAATCAATAATTTGCGACCGACAGAGCCTTTGCTCTCATACACATCGACGGCAATTCCGGCCGCGCTCGCGACTTCCGCCGTCATGAGCCCGGCCGGACCGCCGCCAACAACGGCAAGTCGAGGCATAGTGATTCAGGGATTACCGAGGAAATCCTTTTTGCCGAGGTCCACGCCGTTGTGCCTGAGAACGTTGTACGCGGTAGTCACATGAAAATACACATTGGGCGTCACGTGACTTTGTAGATACGACAAACCTTGCATGCTCTTGGTGCTGGTGCGCGTTTGCCAAGTGATGGTTTTATCTTCCGACCCTTCCATCGCTTCGGCTTTAAGTGTCTGCAAAAACGACACCGTCTTTTTCACTCGCGCCAACAATTCCGGCATAGTTTTTTCAGTGTCTTCGTACGGCGGCGGTTCGATGCCCGCCAAGCGCGCCGCACCGCTCTTCGCAATATCGGTGGCAATTTGCACTTGCCTCGCCAACGGAAACATGTCCGGAAACAAGCGCGCATTAACGAGCACCGAAGGATCGAGCTTTTTCGCCTCGGCGTACGCCGCGCCTTTCTCCAGAATCGTCGTTAGGTTATTGAGCGCGTGGACGAAGACCGGCACCGAGGCAGCGTACATGGAAATTTTCATTGGCTACTCCGAAAAATTGAAAAGCGAAATTTCGAAAGGCATAACGAGAACATTAATCTCATTATCGCGGAAGCGGCCAGAGTTGCAATTGTTTCGGCAATAATTGCCTATCTGTCGAGGCCGGCATCGCGGGTCAACGCGCCCGCCGGGAATCAGGAAACATCAACGTCGGCAGGGCTCGATCTCGATCCGTTTGCAACCCGGTGGTGCTGACAGACTTCCGCTTCGCCGAAAAAAAACCGATCAAGCGACCATCTCGTAGTCTTTCAGATTCGGCGCAGCCATGTCCGCATAAAATTTTTCGATCGTCCACGGCCACACCGCAGGCACACCGTCGGCATCGATATACCAACTCTGACAACCCGTTGCCCAGCTGGTGTTTTTCGCGGCATCGATACGTTCGCGATCGTAGTGCGCCGTTGCAGCTTCGGTCGGCGCGATCTCATGACACTGCTTCGCGCGCAGTCGCTCGATGAGGCGCAGAACATAGTTCATTTGCAGTTCCGCGACTTCGATAAGTGGATAGTTGCCGATGGGGCTCGCCGGTCCGTTGAGCATGAAGAGATTAGGAAATTGCGGCACCGCTACCGTGAGATATGCGCGCGGACGCGGCGACCACGCATCGTTCAATCGCATTCCGTTGCGACCGATCACGTCGATGGGTCGCATGAAGTTGTGAGTCTGAAATCCAGTGGCCAGAATCAACACATCGAGTTCGTGCAAGCGACCGTCGCTCGTACGCACACCCGTGGGTTCGATGGATTGAATGCGATCGGTCACGAGTTCGGCATTCGGTCGTTGTATCGCTTGATAGAAATCCGGCGAGACCACCAAACGCTTACAGGCAACTTTGTAATTCGGACGTAACCGCTCGCGGAGTACAGGATCGATCACCTGCGATTCCAAATTGCCGATACACGCCGCCTCAATTGCGTTGTAGTGCGCGGAGCCCACCGCGACGAACGCGTTGGCGACCGTTTCAGTGAAGCGGCGTTGCAACATCGTCCGCAAATTTCGAATCGCCTGCGGATCGTCGCGAAAGCGCATCTTCTCCGCATCCGTGTACGGCACATTCTCCTGCGGCAGGATCCACTGCGCCGTGCGTTGAAAAAGCGAGAGCTTGTTCGCCAGCTTTACTAACGCCGAGACGATCTGCACTGACGACGATCCTGTGCCGATGACGCCGAT
Organism: Pseudomonadota bacterium; assembly: GCA_043746555.1. Lineage (GTDB taxonomy): Bacteria > Pseudomonadota > Gammaproteobacteria > Steroidobacterales > Steroidobacteraceae > CAZQYC01. The sequence goes on from JAYTQU010000106.1 coordinate 13,954, forward strand.
GCGACGATCATCGAGATGCGCATCGTGATTCCAGCGCGCACTGTGAAAGAGCGCGCCTGCGAAGCGATCGATACCGGGAATGTCGGGACTATTGGGATGATGGATCACGCCCGTCGCGGCGATCACAACATCGGCCACATCTCGATGTCCGTTGCGCGTTTCAATTTGCCAACGACCATTGTCGAATTCGCAGCGCACGATTTCCTCGTTAAAGCGAATGCGCTTGTCGACACCATAGCGATGCATAACATTTTCGATGTAGCGCTGAATTTCGCCGCCCGACGCATAGCGAGCGCTCCACTCGGGATTGGGCGCGAACGAATAGCTATAGAAATGCGAAGGGATATCGCAAGCGATGCCGGGATACGTATTATCGCGCCAGGTGCCGCCGGGCTTATCGGCCTTTTCATAGATAACGATATCGCTATAACCCGCCGCTTCAAGTTTGATCGCCGCCATGATGCCGGACAGACCGGTGCCCATGATTACGAAGCGTAGCGAGTGCTGCTCGGTCGAAGCGGATGTACTCAATGCCGTCATGCTCGTATCTTCTGCTTTCAACTTGATCACACTTCGTTGAACGTTCGCCGCTAATTCGCAACAATTTAGCGGCGCGAGCGACTGGAAAAATCGAGTGTAAACCGTGTAGCAGTCCGTCTTTTAAGCCGCATTAAACCAAACCCAGTACAGCCTGCATCGCAATCCGTCGTTCCCTGGTGGGATCGTTGACGATTTTCGTTTCATCGTCGATCACCAAGGAAGCGCGATTCGTAGCATCGTAAGGTGTCCACGCGGGCCACTTGGGTGTGTTGGGATTACCGGTACGCGCAAAGGCAATCCACGCATCGCTCATCTTGTCGGCGAGTGTCGCGGCGCGCGGTCCGCCACCGGTGTAACGCGCCGAACGTTCAGTGTTATCGAATACAAAAGCGATCTCAAGCGCGTGCGGCGAGTGCATCTTGCCGCCGTTCACTGGCGTTTCCCATGAGAAGTAATAGAAGTATACCGGCGCTTTGCCCAGCGCCGAACGGCGTTCCGCGATCGTCATCGACGGCACGCAATAATTGCGGTCGCTCACCATCAAAAGGAATAGCTCCGATGGCGAAGCGTTCGGCACTTCTTTTCGATATGTGTCAATGAGCCTTTGCGCTCTATCGCCAAACGCTTCCTTTATGCGCGCTTGCATACCGGCTTCATCTAAATTGAATGCCGCCGTGTCGCCCACCAACTGCAGAGCAAGTTCAGTGCGATTGGTGCCGACAATCACCGGAATCTCCGGCATCACGGATGATGCAGTGGGATGAAAAATATGTTGTGGCAACACCTTGCCGTCCACCACGGGAGCGAAACCGGTCACGGTCTGCGTGAAGCGATGCTTGCGGCTCGCAGCGAAGAACGCGGGCATCAATTTATCCAATGGTACTTGCTGCAATTTGCGGAAATCCGCTCTGGCGATTTGCAATTCGTCGAGCACGGCTTGCGCGGCGAAGGTCGCATCTTCGCGAGTGACGGATTTGATCTGCGGGCCGCTTTCGATCACAGCGCGATGAAATAGACCTTTCGCATCCGGCATGCCAAGCAACGTACCCACTTTGCGACCGCCGCCCGATTCGCCGAAGATCATTACGCGACTGGGGTCGCCGCCGAAATGTTCGATGTTCTCGCGCACCCACTTCAGCGCTTGCACGATATCGAGCATGCCGACATTGCCGGTGTTGGCGAATTCTTCGCCGCCGATGTCACCCCAGAATGTGAAGCCCATGACGTTGAGACGATGATTGATGGTGATGACCACCACATCGCCGCGCTTGCAAAGATTCGTGCCGTCGTAACCCGGCGACGAACCCGACCCCGCTTGAAAGCCGCCGCCATGAATCCAAAACATCACGGGGCGTTTGCCG
>JAYTQU010000107.1:0-3479 GCA_043746555.1 Pseudomonadota bacterium
CGAAGAAATCCCCGGCTGTTTTTTGAAACTCTTGAGACGGAACACCGAGCGATTGATACAGCGCAACGACATCGTTGAAATTCTGAATGCGATAGCCGCGTGCATGAATAGCTTCGAATACACCGCGGTGCGTCTTCTCGACTGCCACCAACACATCGGCCGCATAGTAACCGCGCGCCAGTTGCTGGTACAAAGGATTGTACGGTGCAGGCAGATAAACAAAATCGACTTTGTCGCTATCGAGTCGCTTGCGCCAAGAATCCACATACGCTTGAAATTCCGCGCAATGGATGCAGGCGTAACTAAACACTTCGGCGACTTCGACTTTCTTGGTCGACGAAACCTGCTCGGGCGGTGTGATTAAGAAATAGAGGGGATTCGCCTGGGCAAAGCTCGACGAAGAAAGCGTCAGAGCATAGAGGGCGGCGACGATCAGTAACGGTAAGCGCATGACGACTCCTAACGCGGCGATGCGCGCAATGAGGGCAGCAAAGCGGCGAATATACCCAGCGCCGGAAAAAACGCCGCGACGCGATACACAAATTCAATGCTGGTGTAATCGGCGAGTTGACCGAGCAGCGCCGCGCCGAGCGCACCCATGCCAAAAGCAAATCCGAAAAATAATCCGGCGATGGTGCCGACTTTGCCCGGCAAGAGTTCTTGCGCGTAAACCACAATCGCCGGAAAAGCTGAAGCCAAGATCATGCCGATCGGAATGGTGAGTACCGTGGTCCAAATCAAATTGACGTGCGGCAAAATGAGAGTGAACGGCAGCGTGCCCAGGATTGAAAACCAGATCACCGCTTTGCGGCCGATGCGGTCGCCCACATGGCCGCCGAGCAAAGTGCCGGCCGCCACTGAGCCCAAGAAAACGAAAAGCCGAATCTGCGCGCCTTGCACCGACACGTGAAAATGATTGATAAGGTAAAACGTGTAGTAACTGGTCAAGCTCGCCATATAAAAGTATTTCGAAAAGATCAACACCAAGAGGATGCCGATCACGCGAATAATTTGCGCATCGGACAAGTCGGCGCGCACGGCCGATGAGTGGTGAACCGACTGAGCGCGCGCAGCGCCATGCTGCTTGTACCAGTTGCCGATAAAACCGAGCACGACGATGGCGAGTAATGCGGCCAGCGAAAACCATCCGAGTCCCGCTTGCCCGCGACTCGCGACGACAAATGCCGCCAACAAAGGACCACTTGCGGAACCGATGTTACCGCCGACTTGAAAAACGGACTGCGCAAACCCATGTCGTCCGCCCGACGCTAGGCGCGCGATGCGCGAGGATTCTGGATGAAAGATCGACGAGCCGGTGCCGACCAACGCCGCGCCGCAAAGAACGGTTGCAAAGTTTTGCGCTGCCGATAGCAGCAATAACCCAGCGCCGGTAAACGTCATCCCGATCGCGAGCGAATACGGCAGCGGTTTGCGGTCCGTATACCAACCGACCACCGGTTGCAATATCGACGCCGTCAATTGAAAACTCAACGTGATCAAACCAACCTGCCCGAAATCGAGACCGTATGCAGTGCGCAATATCGGATAGACGGCCGGAAGCAACGACTGCATCATGTCGTTGAGAAAATGACAAAAGCTCAAGCTGAGTAACACAGCAAGTGCGGTGTCGGTGTGCTTGGCTTGCGGAACGGTGGAGGGAATGGACGACATGTCGGCAGTATCGTTTTTAGTCCATCGCTCGGTCAAATTTATCGAGCCAATTGTTAAACATCGAAGCGAATGCCTTGCGCCAACGGGAGTTCACTTCCCCAATTGACGGTCGTCGTTTGCCGTCGCATGTAGTTTTTCCATGCGTCGCTGCCGGATTCGCGTCCGCCGCCGGTATCTTTCTCGCCGCCGAAGGCGCCGCCGATTTCCGCGCCCGACGTGCCGATGTTGACGTTAGCGATGCCGCAGTCGCTGCCCGTCGCCGACAAGAATTGCTCCGCATGTTGCAAACGATCGGTGAAGATGGCCGAGGACAATCCATAGTGCGAATGGTTTTGTTGTGCGATGGCGTCGTCCAACGAACGAAAGGGAATCACGTACAGAATCGGCGCGAAGGTTTCCGTTTGCACGCACGCCATGTCATTCCGAGCGCGAACAATCGTTGGTTCGACGAAGTTGCCTTTGCCTGCAATGGATTTACCGCCGTACAACACTTCTCCGCCTTGTGTTTGCGCTGAATCGAGCACGGCTCGATATTGACTGACTGCAATCGCATCGATCAACGGTCCCATCAATACTTCCTTGTCGATTGGATTGCCGATCTTCACTTGCGCGTAGGCTTTGACCAATCGCGTTTCCAATTCTGACTGACGCGACGCATGAACAAATACGCGACGCGTACTGGTGCAGCGCTGTCCGGCGGTACCGACTGCGCCGAATACAATGGCGGGTACTGCCAAATCGAGGTTGGCAAATTCGTCGACGATAATCGCATTATTGCCGCCAAGCTCAAGCAAGCTTTTGCCGAGGCGCGCGGCTACTGCTTCACCGACTTTGCGTCCGACAGCGGTGGAGCCGGTGAATGACACCAGATCGACGCGACGATCGCTCACGAAGCGTTCGGCGAGCGTGTGACCGGCGTCGATGAACAATTGAAACACACCGGAGTGACCGCAGCGTGACAGAACTTTATTGACGATGTGTTGAACGGCAATCGCGCACAGCGGCGTTTTCGGCGACGGCTTCCACACACTGACGTTACCGCAGATCGCGGCAAGGAACGCATTCCATGCCCAAACTGCCACTGGAAAATTAAATGCGCTGACGATTCCGACCACGCCAAGGGGATGCCATTGTTCGTACATGCGATGCTGCGGACGTTCCGAGTGCATCGTGAGACCGTAAAGCATGCGCGATTGACCGACCGCAAAGTCGGCGATGTCGATCATCTCTTGAACTTCGCCGTCGCCTTCGGCTTTGATTTTTCCCATCTCGAGCGACACTAACGTACCGAGCGCATCTTTGTTGGCGCGCAGCTCGTCGGCGATCAAGCGGATCACTTCGCCGCGTTTCGGCGCCGGCGCCTTTCGCCAACTGCGAAACACATCGCGCGCGGATTCGATCACACGCTCATAGTCTGACGGCGTCGCGGCTTGCACGTAGCCGATGATGTCTTCCGTCGCCGGGTTATACGATTCGATCAACGGACCGGTGGTATCGCTTGACCAACCGCCATCGGTAGACCATGCGCCGATATTATTGTTGCTTAGGCCTAACGATCTAAGTGCTTGTTGAATGTTGTCGTTCATCGCTATTCCCTCACCACGTCTTGCGCCGCACGTTGGCGGCCTGTTTGTCCCGCCACAATAACCTGCGCAGAGATCTCCTTGCCACTTCCTTGCGCATAACGCTGACCGAATCGATTGTTAAGCACGGACGGCAACGAAAATTGTTCTTGTCGCACAAAACCTTGGTATTGCTTGGCGTCACTCAGCACCAGGTCGACTACCGCGCTTATGCCGGCGGCAGTC
>JAYTQU010000108.1:0-2784 GCA_043746555.1 Pseudomonadota bacterium
CTGCACAAACAATCCGAAGTCGACGACGCCGGTCACCAAGGCGTCGAACTCTTGGCCGATCTTAGCTTGCATGTACTGACACTTGAGCCAAGACATCGCGTCGCGAGTCGCTTCGTCGGCGCGCCGCTCCTTCAACGAACACTGCTGCCCCGTGGCCATCATGTTGCGCAGTTCCTCGGGCACGTCTTCCGCGGTACCGCCGCGTAGCACATGTCGAATACCGCGATGCGCGATCAAGTCGGGATAGCGACGAATCGGCGACGTAAAATGAACGTAGTTCTCTAACGCCAATCCAAAGTGCCCGATGTTCTCGGGTGTATACACCGCTTGCGGCATCGAACGCACCACGACGGTTTCGATCAGTCGCGCTTCTTCGCTATTGGCAACGCCGCGCAACACGGCGCTGAAATCCTGGGGCGTAAGCTCGCGATCCTTCGGCAACGAAATGGCAAAGCCTTGTAAAAATTGCCGCAGCTGCTCCAAACGTTCTTCTTCCGGTGACGCATGCACGCGATACAACGTCGGGATGCGATGCTTTTTCAAGAACTTTGCGGCTTCCACATTCGCCGCGATCATGCACTCCTCGATCAAGCGATGCGCATCGTTGCGCGATTGCTCGACAAACGCGGCGATCCGGCCTTCTTGATCGAAGCGCACCTTCAATTCCGGCGCGTCGAAGTCGAGCGCACCGCGCTCGATGCGTGCGGCATGCAACGCGCGAAACACCGCGTGCAGCGCTTGCAATTGCGGCGCCACACTCGCGGCGATCGGATACCTATCGTGGTCCGGCTTTGCAAGATAACTCGCGACCTCGGTATAGGTGAGACGGGCTTGCGAACGCATCACGCCTTCGAAGAACCGAGTGCGCGAGACCTTGCCGTCCGATCCCACGCGCATCTCGCACGCCAAACAAAGTCGATCCACCTTCGGCATCAGCGAACACAATCCATTCGACAATGCTTCCGGCAACATCGGTAACACGCGATTCGGAAAATACACCGAAGTACCGCGATGAATCGCTTCGTTGTCCAACGCCGTGCCGTGTGCAACATAGGAACCCACATCGGCAATGGCGACGATCAATCGCCACCCTTCTTTGAGCGGTTCACAGTAAACGGCATCGTCGTAATCGCGAGCGTCTTCGCCGTCAATAGTCACAAGCGGCAGCTCGCGCAAGTCCTCGCGATCCTGTTTGGCCGTCGCGCGAACGCTCGACCCGAATTTCTCGGCTTCTCGCTCAACCTCGCTGGGAAACTCAAACGGCAATCCATGAGAATGAATTGCAATCTCGGTTTCCATTCCCGGCGAAGCATGCTCGCCTAGAGTTCGCGCAACGTGTCCAAGCGGCTGCGCCGTACGACTCGGCTGCTCGATGAGTTTTAATAGAACAATCTGTCCCGATTTCGCTCCATTCAACTGCTGACGCGGCACCAGCACGCGATGACCGATACGCGGATTGTCGGGCACCACAAAACAAACGCCTTCCTCGTCGTACAACCGGCCGACAATTTCGCGAGTACCGCGCTCGATCACTTCGACGATGCTGCCTTCCGGTCGGCCACGACGATCCTCGCCCGTAACACGCACTGCGACGCGGTCGCCATGCATCACTTGCTGCATTTGACGAGGCGCGAGAAACACGGGCGCTTGCGTCCGATCTTCGAGATGCACGAATCCGTAACCGTCGCGATGACCGCTAACGGTACCGACCAACAATCCCAATCGCTCGCGTAGGCAATACTCTTCGCGACGATTGCGCAACAGCGAACCGTCGCGCGTCATACCCTCGAGCAACTGCGTCAGAAAGCGGCGCGCCTTGGCCGAACTACTGCCCACACGACTTGCTAAGTCATCGAATAGCAATGGTTGACCTGCGCTCTGCAAGGCGGCCAAGACTGTCGTCGCTTGAAGTGGCGGCACGTGAGCAGATCGAGTCGACTTGCCGGCATTAGCCGCGGCAATCTGACCCGTTTCTGTAGACTTTTTCGTCACCGCGTTTTTGCCTCTCGATTGATGATTGTCTTTTCGTTTCATTGCTCTTTTTGGATATCTGTGGAAGTTTCCGCCAATCGACCGATCAGCTGGTCCATCGGCGTCCGCAATTACATTGACACTATTATGGACCGCCGGTACATTGCGCGCCTCGTGCGAGGACCCCCTCGCCATTCCCCCCCTTAATGCCCAGGTGGCGGAACTGGTAGACGCGCTGGTTTCAGGTGCCAGTGAAGCAATTCGTGGAGGTTCGAGTCCTCTCCTGGGCACCAGAAGGTAGTTTGCGGACGTCCAACAAAATCCAAGGACGTCCGCCAATGTGCATAGAATAGCTTAATTCCCAGCACTTCCACAGCAGGAACGTCTTTCTTCGTCCGCCGATAAATGTTGACAGCCGACGCGATGTCGGGGTAACAAGTGGGGTAACCACTTCAAAGTTAGCCCCGAGCTTTCGCAGTTACCCCAAAGGGGTATGAGGCATTTTATGGCGCTGACGGACATCAAGATTCGGAACACTCCGCCACAGGTTAAACCTCGAAAATTATTTGATAGTGGAGGCTTGTTCCTTCTCGTCAATCCCAGTGGTTCGCGTTGGTGGCGACTTAAGTACCGAGTCTTCGGCAAGGAAAAGTCGATATCTCTTGGCGACTATTTGGACGTCACGCTCGCAAAAACACGTGAGCGGCGCGATGCCGCACGAAGTTTGCACCACCTTGGCGAAATGGATGCTGCGATTGCCGCAGGAGCAAGTTGGGCTAACGCCGCACCTAGCATCGAAAGTAAAAGTTACTT
>JAYTQU010000109.1:0-2968 GCA_043746555.1 Pseudomonadota bacterium
TGGACCATCTCGGCTCGTTCCAAGACGCAGTCGATGCCGCTGCGAAGCGTGCCAAACTTGGCAAAGACTATCGACTCGACTATGTCGAAGCCGAACAAACTTGGCGGCAGGTTTTCGCTGACGAGATTCACATGTTTGCCGGACGCGCAGCCGACGCCATCGCGCCCGAGCGGGTCATCGTGCATCGCTTATTTGCAAAGTTTTCGCCGCTCGAAGTCGAGTTGCAACGGCTCGCTCGCTTTACCGACCCGCACCGCGCGTACTACTACTGCATGTGCACGGTGGAGTAGGAGCCGCGTCTCGACAGTTATGAGTGAATTGAATGCTCGCGCCAACGAGCTGCGCATCGACAAATGGCTCTGGTTCGCGCGCTTCTTCAAGAGTCGTTCGTCAGCCACCGACGCCGTGTCGGGCGGTTTAGTGCATGTCAATCGCGAGCGAGTCAAACCGGCGCGCGCTATTCGTGTCGGCGACACGCTCACCATTACGCGCGGCGATTCGCGCCACGAAGTAATTGTGCAATCCTTGCCGATGAGACGTGGCCCGGCGGTCGAAGCCCAAGCCGCGTATGTGGAAACACCGGAAAGCCTGACGTTGCGCGAACAAAAACGCGAACAATTGAGCATTGCGCCGCCTGCGCCGTTCGGTCGGCCAGACAAACATGCGCGTCGCGCATTGCGAGATTTGCGCGGTCGCGGATAATAGCCCGATACACCTATCGTACCGGAACGTCCGTGCCCAATTTGTTGTCTTGGAAATTCCTGTCTTGGAAATTCATTGTCGCGTACATATTTTTGTTCGCCACGTTGTACGTGCACTTTCGCGGCAAAGAGCGGCGGCCGCTGCTGCGACAGATTGGCGATCATAATACGTTGATCGCGCCGTACAACTTATTAATGTATTGGTTTTCGGCGGTGCCGGCCAAACCGATTCTCGATATCGCGTATTTTCCCGAACTCGCCAAGCTGCGCGACAACTGGCGGATTATTCGCGATGAAGCGCTGCAGCTGTTACAACAGGGACAAATTACCGCCGCCACTGGTCACAACGATTTGGGCTTCAACTCATTCTTCAAAAACGGCTGGAAGCGCTTCTATTTAAAGTGGTACGACGCGCCGTTGCCGTCCGCGCTTGAAAATTGCCCCAAGACTGTCGCGTTGTTGGCGCAGGTTCCAAGCGTGCACGGCGCCATGTTCGCGTTGCTGCCACCGGGCGGAAAACTCAATGCGCATCGCGATCCGTTCGCGGGATCGTTGCGCTATCACTTGGGATTGATCACGCCGAACGACGATGCGTGCCGCATTTACATCGACGGCAATATGTATTCGTGGCGCGATGGCCAGGATATCGTCTTTGATGAAACCTACGTCCACTCGGCCGCGAACGACACCGATCAGACTCGCGTGATTATTTTTTGCGATGTCGAGCGCCCGTTGCATACGCCCTTCATGCGAGCAATCAACCGTTTTATTAGTAACACACTGGTGCGCGCGGCGGCCACGCAAAACGTGCCCACGGAAAATGTCGGTCTATTGAATCGTCTTTATGCAACGGTCGGTGCGGTCACCACACCCATCGACCGATTCTTGGATCGTCTCAAACACAAGAATCGTCGCGCTTTCAAGGTCGGCAAGTACGTGGCGATTATCGCCGTGTTGTACCTATTATTTGTTGTTTGGTAGAGTATTGAGCAGGCCGCTGAACGATGCGCCGCTGCGGTTGTGCAGGTGCGCGTGAATTTCCGCAACGATGGCGAGCGCGATCGCCTCTGCGGATTGCGCCCCGATATCGAGGCCGACCGGGCCGGCTAAGCGAGTTGTTAAGCGCGCGGCATCGTCGCCCAATTCATTCAATAGCCGCATGCGTCGCGCTTGCGGTCCCAGTAAGCCCACATAGCGAATCGTGCCGTGCGCCAACATCGCGAGATACGCTTGATCAGTCGGCAAGTGATGACTCATGACGACGGCGGCATCGAAATCGTTCAATGTGATTTTATTCGGCAGCTCTGTCGGCGACGACAGCAATACTCGCCGTGCGCGCATGAAGCGTTCGGCCTTCGCGTAGGCGGGACGATGATCGGCAATCGTGACCTGCCATCCAAGTAATCCCGCCATCTCAACAACCGGTTGTGCGTCGGCGCCCGCACCGAGAATCAATACTCGCGGCGGCAACGCAATCGGTGCGATGAAAAGCTGCGCGTCATCGTGCGCGATCGTCACGGGATGCTCGCTGCGCAACGCCGCTTGCAGCGCGGGCGGAAGCGTTGCACTGTCATTTGTCCAAACGCCGCCCAGCGGCAGCACTTTATTGTTGGTCCCGACCGTTAATCCATAACTGCCGTTGCGATGCTCATACAAGCAATCGCGAATGAATGCGAAAGGTTGATAGCCGTTGTCGGGGCTAAGGCGCGTCAGCAAGATACGCATTGCGCCTTCGCAACCCAAGCCGATGCCCCAGATGACGTCGTCGCTACCGCGCGTATCGTAGTCGGCGATTTGTGCGACGTTATTCTCTAAAACCTGCCGTGCTCGTTCGATCAAATCCGATTCCGCGCAGCCGCCGCTCAGTAACCCTGCCATTTGTCCATCGCTCGCGATCAGCATTTGCGCGCCGGGTTTACGATAGGTCGAGCCTTCGGTGTGGACGATGGTGGCGAGCACCAGCGATTCGCCGCGTTGTCGCCGCTGTTCGAAGAAATCAACCAGAAGCGCGCTGTTGGTGGTCATAGACGGACAAGTTTAACCGATGCCTGTCGGCGTAGTCGTTTGGCGGCGGTGCGATCGTTGGCGGTCACTGCAATCGGCGACGGGCGAAGCCGTCTCGTGTGAAGCGCGTCACACATCGGTCTTGCGACTTGGATCAAAGTGCTCGCCAATGAGGGGTATATCTGAGGCGCAACGATTAAGCCTGCCGATAGCGGGCGCTAAAGGTGACTGCTAATGTGGCCGAAATCATTACGAACCGGTAT
>JAYTQU010000110.1:0-5226 GCA_043746555.1 Pseudomonadota bacterium
CGCTGTTGCCGGAAGCGCTGGAAACCTGGCCGGTATCGTTGTTCGAACGCGTGCTGCCGCGGCATCTGCAAATCGTGTATCAAATCAATCGGCTCTTCCTAGAAGAGGTCAGCACTCGATTTCCGCACGATCACGAACGCCGTCGTCGTATGTCGCTGATCGGCGAGGAAGGCGATCGCCGCGTTCGCATGGCGTATCTATCGGTGGTGGGATCGCACAAAGTGAACGGCGTCGCCAAACTGCATTCGCGATTGATGCGCGAAACGATCTTCGCCGATTTTGCACAGCTTTGGCCGGAACGCTTCACCAATGTGACCAACGGCATTGCGGTGCGTCGCTGGCTCAAGCAAGCCAATCCCGGACTCTCCCGGTTGTTCACCGATCATCTGGGATTTGTTTGGGAAAACGATCTCGAAGATTTGGAACGTCTCAAGTGGAGCGTCGACGATCCGGCGCAGCGACAACGCTTTCGCGACATCAAACGCGCGAACAAGGAACGCTTGGCGCACGCGATTCGAGATTTGATTGGCGTTGACGTGAATGTCGATGCTTTGTTCGATGTGCAAGTCAAACGCATTCACGAATACAAACGTCAGTTACTCAATCTTCTCCATGTGATCGTCCGTTATCGACGCATAGTGGACAACCCCACCGCCGCAATCGTGCCACGGGTAGTGATTATTGCCGGCAAGGCGGCGCCGGGGTATGTGATTGCGAAGGCGATCATCAAGCTCATCAATAATGTCGCGCAAACGATTAACAACGATCCGCGCGTTGGCGACAAACTCAAACTCTGCTTTCTGCCGGATTACGATGTATCGCTCGCGCAGGAAATCATGCCGGCGGCGGATTTGTCGCAACAAATTTCCACGGCGGGTATGGAAGCCTCCGGCACCGGCAACATGAAACTTGCGCTGAATGGGGCGCTTACCATCGGTACGCTGGACGGCGCGAACATTGAAATTCGCGACGCGGTGGGCGCGGAAAACATTTTTATCTTTGGCATGACCGCCGAACAAGTCGTGGCGCAACGCACGAACGGTTACTACCCTGTGGAGATAGTGGAACATAACGCGGAGCTGAAGCGCGCGATCGATCTTATCGAGACCGGCCATTTCTCGCCAGACAACCTCGCCAGCAGCAAATCGATTGCCGATCTATTGCTGAGCGACGGCGAATTTTTTCTGGTACTCGCGGACTATCAATCCTACGATCAAGCGCAAAGCGACGTGGATGCGCTGTACCTCGATGCCGATCAATGGAGTCGCAAAGCGATGATCAATTCGCTAAGCATGGGGCCGTTTTCCAGCGATCGCAGCATCCGCGATTACGCCGATCATATTTGGCGTGTCAAGCCGGTGTTTTAGCTTGCGCGCACCGGCCGCGCGCACCGGCCGATGGAGTAATTCCGTTCCATAATGATCCGCAATAACTATTTGCCGCACCGACCGCGTGCGAATCGTTAAGCGCCTCGCCGAATTGTGTCGACTGCGAGGATCAATCCTCTTCCCTGCACGACGAACTTGCCTCACCATGTGCCGATGGAAGACGCCTCAGCAAATCACGTTGACAATCTGTTGCTGCAACCGGGAGAGCCGGCGCCGCTCGGCGCGACGTGGACCGGCAGCGGCGTTAACTTCGCCGTGCGATGCGACGTTGCGCAGCAAGTGGACCTATGTTTATTCGACGCCGCGGGTCGACATCAGATTGCGCAACTGACGATGCCGGAAATACACAACGGCGTCGCGTGCGGTTTTTTGCCCGCGCCCGCCGGCGCGCCGGGACTGCTATACGGCTATCGCGCCAGCGGCATGTACGATCCGCCGCATGGAGCGCGTTTCAATCCAAACAAATTGTTAATCGATCCTTATGCGAGCGCGTTGAGCGGCGCTTTCGAATGGAACGAAGCCGTGTTTGGATTTGCCGGTAACGAACAGGACGGCGAATTCGATCCACGCGACAGCGCACCGTATGTGTACAAGAGTCGCGTGATCGATCCGAGTTTCGATTGGAGCGGCGATCACGCGCCTGCAACGCCGTGGCGCGACAGCGTCGTTTACGAATTGCATGTGAAGGGTTACACACAACAACATCCCGATGTGCCCGAATCGTTGCGCGGTAAATATCTCGGCCTCGTTCAACCGGCGGTGATCGCACATCTCAAGCGATTGGGCGTGACGGCGGTTGAGCTGTTGCCGGTGCAGGCCTTTATCACCGAGCAAGGGTTGCGGCAACGCGGTTTGCGAAACTACTGGGGTTACAACCCGCTGGCGTTTTTCGCGCCGGCGAACGAATACGCGGTGACCGATCCGGTTATCGAATTCAAACAGATGGTGAAAGAACTTCACGTCGCCGGAATCGAAGTGATTCTCGATGTTGTGTTCAATCACACGGTTGAAGGCAATGAATTCGGACCGACACTGAGTTTCAAAGGATTGAACAATGCGGGCTACTACAAGCTCGATCCGCTTAATCCGCGCCAGTATCAGGATCGCACCGGCTGTGGCAATACGATCGCCATCGGCCATCCACCGATGCTCGACATGGTGATCGACTGTCTGCGCTATTGGGTGGATGAAATGCGTGTCGACGGATTTCGCTTCGATCTTGCGCCGGTGCTCGGCCGCGACGATGGCCGTTTTCGCACCGACGCCAATTTTTTCAAGGCCGTAGCCGCCGAATCGAATTTGCGCTACGTAAAAATGATCGCCGAGCCCTGGGACGTTGGTCCCGACGGTTATCAATTGAGTCGCTTTCCACCGGGTTGGTCGGAGTGGAACGATTTGTATCGCGATACGATGCGTGGATTTTGGCGCGGTAATCCGGGCGACTTAGGACGCTTCGCCGAACGCTTTGCCGGATCGAGCGATTTATTTCGCGCCGCCGGTCGTCGCCCCACGGCGAGCATCAATTTCGTCAGTTGTCACGACGGCTTTACGCTTTTCGACATTACCGCCTACGACGACAAACACAACGAAGCAAATGGCGAGAACAATCGCGACGGCACCAATCACAACTTGAGTTGGAATTGCGGCGTTGAAGGTCCGAGCGACGATTCGATCGTGAACGACTTACGACAACGACAAATGCGCAATTTTCTGGCGACGCTGTTGCTGTCGCAAGGCGTGCCGATGCTGCAGGCGGGCGATGAATTCGGTCGCACGCAGTTCGGCAACAACAACGCATATTGTCAGGACAACGCAATCGGTTGGGTGGATTGGAAACTCTCGACTAGCAATGCATCGCTCATCGATTTTGTCAGCGCTTTATTGGCGCTACGTCGACGTTCGCAGGGTTTGCGTCGCGATACTTTCTTGAAAGGCGCACGACAAGCGGATCGCGAGCACAAAGATGTGAGCTGGCGACATCCGCGCGGCGACGAACTCAGCGCTGCCGACTGGCATGCATCGGAAGCTCGATCTATCGGCGTACTGATCGGTCACGCATTCGCCGACATGCATGGCGAGCCCACCGGGCACTTACTTTTTATTTGCAACGCCGGCAGCAATTCCATTGAGTTCAAATTGCCGCAGGCATTGCGCGACGTTCGCTGGCAAGTGGTCTTCGATACGTCGCACTGGCAAGCGGCCGATCATGCCGAACGAAAAGTATCGGGCGATAGTTTCACGCTCGCGCCACACGCGTGCGCGCTGCTTGCCGATGGATATGCGCCTGCGAGCCTGCATTCTCCGCGCACGATACCGCCGTAAATACATGCCGAATCCACATCAGGCGCTATTGAATGAACTTGCGCGACTGCGCGGCTTAGGCGAAGCGTACTACGATCATCGCGGCATACTGCATCGCTTCACCGACGAACCGCGACGCGCGATCTTGCGCGCCATGGAATTACCAACGGACGATGAAAGCGCTTTGCGTGCCGCTCTGGCAGCTTCCGCACCGTTAGCGAGAGCGAGTGAAAGTTCGAACAGCGCAACGTGCTATCAACCGCCCGTGCTCAGCAAAACAAAATGCTGGGGCCTCAGTATTCAACTTTATACATTGCGCTCAAAGCGTAACTGGGGCATCGGCGATTTCGCCGATCTACGAGAACTCATCGATCTCGTTGCGCCGATCGGTTGCGATCTCATCGGCCTGAACCCATTGCACGCGCTCTTCAGTGCGAATCCCCGACTTTGCAGTCCTTACAGCCCTTCGAGTCGTTTGTTTTTGAATCCTTTGTATATCTCAATCGAAGCGATTCCCGAGTTTGCCGGTTGCGCCGCCGTGCAATCTTTTTGTTCGCAGTCGTCGATCCAGGCCGCCTTGGCCGGTCTGCGGGTGCTTGACAACGTCATGTACGAGCAGGTCGCATCGCTTAAACGATCGGCGCTGCGACTTTTGCACGACCACTTTCGAGAGACGCAACTGGCGCTCGATTCGCCGCGAGCGAGCGCGTTTCGACAATTCGTTGCAAGCGGCGGCGAAGCCCTGCGACTGCATTGCGTATTCGAAGCGCTCGACGCAAAGTTCGGCGAGCGCGACCTCAAAGGTTGGCGACGTTGGCCAATCGAGTTTCGCGAACCGCATTCGAATTCGGTGCGCGAGTTCGCAATCGCGAACGATGCCGATATTGAATTTCATCTCTATACGCAATGGCTCGCACGCCAGCAACTCGAAGACGTGCAACAACTCGCGCGCGATAAAGGTATGCGTATCGGTTTGTACGGCGATCTTGCCGTCGGCGCAAATCCCGGTGGCTCTGAAATCTGGTCCAATCAATCGTTGTATGTGCAAGCAGCGTCGGTGGGCGCCCCACCCGATCCACTCGCGCTCAAAGGGCAAGACTGGGGGATTCCACCGATGGACCCGCATCAATTGCGGCTGCAACAGTTTGGTCCGTTTGTCGAGTTGCTGCGCGCGAACCTGCAGCACGTCGGCGCCTTACGAATCGATCATGTGATGTCTCTGTTTCGATTATGGTGGGTGCCGAAAGGATTCTCTGCTGTTGACGGTGTGTATGTTCACTATCCGCTTGAGGAGTTGGCGCAACGGCTGGCGGTCGAAAGCACGCGTGCAAAATGCCTGATCGTTGGCGAGGATTTGGGGACAGTCCCCGATGAAGTGCGCAATGCGATGGGAACGCATCAGCTATACCAGTACAAAGTGTTGCTGTTCGAGCGGCGCGACGATCGAACTTTCAAAGCACCCGACGAATATGCGCGCCTGGCTATTGCCACCGCGACCACGCATGATTTGCCGCCGCTCAAGGCTTGGTGGCAGGGC
>JAYTQU010000111.1:0-13762 GCA_043746555.1 Pseudomonadota bacterium
AATAGCGAGGTGATGACCTGCGCTCCCCAATACGACATGTTGCCCCACGGCAGCAGATAGCCGAAGAAAGCCTCCGCCATCAAACACAAATAAATGATCATGCCGAAAATCCACAACAGTTCGCGCGGGTTCTTATAAGAACCGTACATCATGCCGCGAAACATATGGAGATAAACGACGACGAAAAACGCAGAAGCGCCTGTCGAATGAAGGTAACGAATCAACCAGCCCCAATCGACATCGCGCATGATGTATTCGACCGAGGCAAAGGCATGTTCGGCCGACGGCTTGTAATTCATCGTCAGAAAAATGCCGGTGATTATTTGTATCACCAACACAAACATCGCGAGCGAACCGAAGTAATACCAAAAATTAAAATTTTTCGGCGCGTAGTATTTGCCCCATTGCTCGTTCCACATGCGAGTCATGGGGAAGCGCGCATCGATCCAACCGGCAAAGGTTGTTAAGCGTGCGCTGACACGATCGAAAAAATCGGGTTGCATATCGGATTGCGGAGCGGTGCTCATCAAGCGACTCCCGGATCGGAACCAATCATCAGCAGTGTGTCTGAGAGAAAGCGATACGGCGGAACCTTGAGGTTATCCGGCGCCGGTACATCTTTAAACACGCGGCCCGCCAAATCGAAACGCGATCCGTGGCATGGACAATAAAAACCACCTGGCCAAGAAGCGCCCAATTCCGGATCGCCGGGCTGAAAGCGAGCGCCCGGCGCGCAACCCAAGTGCGTGCACACGCCTTCGAGTACTAGATATTGCGGCTTGATCGAGCGCGTATCGCCTTTGATGTATTTCGGTTGTTGGTCTTCGTTTTCGGAATTGGGATCGCGCAACATTGCTTTTTCGGAACTGTCCGCCAGTTTAGCGAGCATTTCAGGAGTGCGATAAACAATGTAGATCGCTCGACCGCGCCATTCGATTTTCATCAACCCGCCGACATCGAGCTTACCGATGTCGACTTCGACCGGCTGGCCCAGTGCCTTCGCTTGCGCGCTCGGACGCCATGACTCGAGGAAGGGCACTGCGGTTGCCCCAATACCCACTAGACCGACCGTGGTGGTTGCCACCACCAAGAAATGACGCCGGCCGGGATCGGCTGCGCTATCGTTCGCGGCTTCTGCACTCATCCAAACATCTCCGAAGATCGACTCAAGACTCTGGTTACTCGACCCGTCGAATTCGACAGGAAAGCCGCCATTGAAGCGAACAGAGCCCAAAAAATGGAACTTAAAGTGGGCACTGCGCTTCTATAGTTAGACCAGTTCGAGGAATTAGAGTCGGGCGAAAGTAAATTTCAGCGCGGCATTATACACACAACATCGACGCGACTTTGTACCCACGCAGACCCGCAATAACACTCATGACCACCTCTCGCTTATTCCGAAGCGCACTTGTGTTCATTGCGAAATGGGCGATTGCCGGACTCGCTTTCGCGCTTGTCTTGATGTGGATTCGACCCGATATTCGTAATTCTAGAACGACACTCGCGATGCCTGTCTCGTCACCGGTAATTGCTGCGCCGAATCCGCCGCAGCCAACCGCCGCCGAAACGGCAACACCCGTCGCTGCGGTCTTATCTACGCAGCCAAGCAGCTTCGCAGACGCGGTATCGCGATCCGCGCCGGCCGTCGTCAACATCTATACGACGAAAATTGTTGCGCGGCGAACTCGGCCACCGGAACTCGATCGATTTTATCGGGACAGTTGGCCGGCCGTACAGCGACGCGTCGAAGCGACTTTAGGATCCGGCGTGATTCTCGATACGCAAGGTCATGTGGTGACCAATCGCCATGTCATCGCCGACGCCACCGAGATTAAGTTACAACTCGAGGATGGACGTATCGCCGAAGGGATTGTGGTTGGCGTCGATAACGATACCGATCTCGCGGTGCTAAAAATGAAATTTGACAAACCGTCGACGGCGCCGATTCCACAGATGACGCTTGGACGATCCGATAAATTACGGGTGGGCGATGTGGTGTTGGCGATCGGCAGTCCGTACGGCTTGTCGCAAACCGTTACGCACGGCATCGTGAGCGCGACCGGACGCGATCAACTAAATCTTTCGAATCTAGAGAGCTACATCCAAACCGATGCGGCGATCAATCTCGGCAACTCCGGCGGCGCGCTGGTGAATACGGCAGGCGAGTTGATCGGCATCAATACGGCCGTGCTTGGTAAACAAAGCGACGGCATCGAAGGCATTAGCTTCGCGATTCCGGTGAACTTGGTGCGCGGAGTGGCCGAACAAATCATCAAACACGGGCACGTGCGCCGCGGGTGGCTGGGCGTCACGCCGCGCGTGCTATCGCCTGAACGCGCGACTCAGTTGGGGTTAGCAAATGGTATTGGAGTAGAAATTGGCGACGTCGATCCAGCAAGCCCGGCGGCGCGCGCCGGATTGCAAGCGGGCGATGTGCTTATCGCACTCAACGGCGTGCCGGTGCACAACGAACGCGAAGCGATGAATCGCGTGGCTGCACTAGCTCCCGGCAAACAACTGCGAGTGCAAGCACGACGCGGCAGCGAAACCATCGATGTGCGCGTAGTTGTTGAAGAGCGAACGCTAGCGAACACCGCGACAACCCAACCGTGACTTAGG
Source organism: Pseudomonadota bacterium (assembly GCA_043746555.1). Classification (GTDB taxonomy): domain Bacteria; phylum Pseudomonadota; class Gammaproteobacteria; order Steroidobacterales; family Steroidobacteraceae; genus CAZQYC01. The sequence continues at coordinate 2,620 of JAYTQU010000111.1, forward strand.
CACGCCGTCCCGACACGCGCTTGATTTGCGCGCCGAGCTGCTCAAGTTTTTCTTCAATGCATTCGTAACCGCGATCAACATGATAAATGCGGTCGACTTCGGTCGCGCCTTCCGCAATCAATCCCGCCAACACTAAACTCGCCGACGCGCGCAAGTCGGTCGCCATCACCGGCGCAGCCGTAAGTTTCGAAACGCCCGCGATGATCGCCGTATTGCCTTCGATCCGAATATCGGCGCCTAAGCGCCGCATTTCCAGCATGTGCATGAAGCGGTTTTCGAAAATCGTTTCGATCACAGTGGCCATGCCATTTGCGACGGTATTCAATGCCGCAAACTGCGCTTGCATATCGGTGGGGAACGCCGGATACGGCGCGGTGCGAATGTTGACGGCTTTCGGGCGCCGTCCGCGCATATCCACTTCGACCCAATTGTCGCCGCTCGTCACTGTCGCGCCGGCTTCTTGTAGCTTGGCGATCACTGCATCGAGATGCTCCGGTCGTGTGTTCTTCGCGCGAATGTGTCCCGAGGTGATCGCGCCGGCGACCAAATACGTTCCGGTCTCGATACGATCGGGCAGCACTTCGTATTCTGTGCCGCCGAGTTTCTTCACTCCCTGGACGACGATGGTGTCGGTGCCCGCGCCTTTGATCTTTGCGCCCATACCGATGAGGAAATCGGCGAGATCGACCACTTCCGGTTCGCGCGCTGCGTTCTCAAGCACCGTCTCGCCGTCGGCCAAGGTTGCGGCCATCATGAGATTTTCAGTACCGGTCACGGTTACCGTATCGAACACGATGCGCGCACCGTGCAATCGCGCCGCGCGCGCGCGAATGAATCCGTTTTCGATTTGAATGTCGGCGCCCATTTTTTCCAATCCGGCCACATGCAAATTGACCGGCCGAGCGCCGATTGCGCAACCACCGGGCAACGACACGTCGGCTTGTCCAAATCGCGTCAGTAAAGGACCGAGAACCAAGATCGACGCGCGCATCGTCTTCACCAGTTCGTACGGCGCGATATATTCCGTGGCGCTGGTCGCGTCCACTTCGACTCGCATTTTTTCGTCGATCGTCACGCCGACACCCATTCGGCCGAGCAACGTGATCATCGTAGTCACGTCGTGCAAGTGCGGAACGTTGCTAATAGTCACCGGCGCATCCGCGAGCAAAGCGCCCGCCAGAATCGGTAACGCCGCGTTTTTCGCGCCGGAAATCCTGACTTCGCCCTGAAGTGGAATGCCGCCTTGGATTTGTAAACAGTCCATAAGTGAGGAAGGTCGTTAGTAGATAGTCGTTGGCAGCTAGCGGGAAAGGATCGCGAAGCGCGTTGGCTAACGCCTAGCGACTGCTTCCTAAATTCTTTGCTTCTTCCGGCGTATACGCCTCGATGCTGAGCGCATGAATTTCGCGGCCCATCTTTGCGCCGAGCGTGGCGTACACCAGTTGATGCCGAGCGATCATGCGCTTGCCGGCAAACTGCGACGCGACAATGCGAGCAACGAAATGCGTATCGTCGTCGGATTCGACCAAGACTTGCGCGTCGGGCAATCCGGCGGTAATTACGGCTTGAACTTCTGCTGCATTCATAAGGATTACGAGCCTACGAAAGAAATGTGGCGAAACAATGGCGACGAACCAGTGACGACGAACCAGTGACGACGAACCAGTGGCGGGAGATTCTAGCGGAAGGCTGGAGACCAGTGGCTGAAGACTGGGGAAAGAATGGAAGAAGTGCTTTGATGCTTACTTTCAGTCTGATACCTCCGGCCTCCAGCACCCAGTCACTCCCGCTAACGCGGTATCATTCCGCCATGAGTTCCACGCTCCCGTCCTTCAACGCCAACGCAATTTTGACCCGCGCGCGTGCCGTGTTGGATACCGAAGCGGCGGCAATCGCGGCTTTGGGGCCGCGTCTCGACGGTGGCTTTGTGCGCGCGTGTCAATTGTTACTGGCATGTACCGGTCGCGTCGTCGTGAGCGGCATGGGCAAGTCGGGACATATCGGTAACAAGATCGCCGCGACCCTTGCGAGTACCGGCACGCCGGCGTTCTTCGTGCATCCTGCCGAAGCGAGTCACGGCGACATCGGAATGATTACACTTAACGATGTCTGGCTCGCGTTGTCGAACTCCGGAGAAACTGAGGAGCTCGTCAACATTCTGCCGATCATTAAGCGACTGGCGATTCCACTCATCGCGCTGACCGGACGCGCCGACTCGACGCTGGGTCGCGCTGCGACCGTCGTGTTGGATGTCAGCGTACCTGCGGAGGCATGTCCACTGAATCTCGCGCCGACAGCCAGCACAACGGCGACACTCGCGATGGGCGATGCGTTGGCCGTGGCTGCACTCGAAGCGCGCGGCTTCACGCCCGAAGACTTTGCGCGCTCGCATCCGGCGGGCACGCTCGGGCGAAAATTGTTATTGCACGTGGAAGACGTGATGCGCACCGGCGTGAACTCACCTATCGTTGCGCCCGATGCTTTGTTGCGCGACGGACTCCTGGAGATGAGCCGCAAAGGACTGGGTATGACCAGTGTTGCCAAGAGTGACGGCAAGTTATTGGGCGTATTTACCGACGGCGATTTGCGACGCGTACTGGATCGCTCGCTCGATCTTCATAAGACGCCGATGCAAGACGTGATGACCGCTAATCCGAAACGCGCGCAACCACGCATGCTCGCTGCCGAAGCCGTGCACTTGATGGAGAAGCATCGCATCACCGCCCTACCGGTCGTGGATGAGAACGATGTGATTGTCGGCGCGCTCAATATCCACGATCTGTTTCGCGCGGGCGTGATGTGATGACTGCTTTGCAATCCGATATCGCCGCACGCGCCGCCGACATCCGATTACTCGTGCTCGATGTCGATGGCGTGCTCACCGATGGTCGTCTCTACTTCACCGCTCGCGGCGAAGAAACGAAATGCTTTCACGTGCGCGACGGCGCGGGCATCGTCGCATTGATCCGAGCCGGCATTCAAGTTGCGGTGATTTCCGGCCGCGACTCGCCCGCGGTTGCGAAACGCGCGGCGGAACTCGGTATCGAATTCGTGCGTCAAGGCGTAAGCGATAAGCTCGCGGTGCTCAAGGAACTCTTGGCGCACCTCCATCTCGATGCGCAATCGATCGCGTGCATGGGCGACGACAGTCCCGACATTCCCATTATGCGAATCGCACGATTGGCGATTGCCGTTGCCGATGGCCATGCAAGCGCCAAGGCGTGCGCACATCTTGTTACTACGATGTCCGGCGGATTGGGCGCGGTACGCGAAGCATGCGATGTCATTCTCGCGGCGCAAACCCCTAAATCGCAGCATAGATCGCAACATGAACCGCCGTCATGAGTAGCAGTGCCTTCAACTATTTTGCGTTACTCGCCGCGCTCGTTGTGGGCTACGGAGTTTTCGTTAGCGCGGACAATTCCGGCAGCGGCGCGGTCGAACCGAAGGCCGTCTTGCAAGGCTACTATTTGCGCGACGCGGTCATCACCGAAACGGCGACTTCCGGCAATCCGCGACTTCGTGTCGCCGCCACTGAGGCACAACAAAATCTCGCCGACAATAGCGTGCTGCTTACGGGACTGCGCATCGACTATCTCAAGCCTCAAGAAAATGTATCCGATGCGGCAGCACCAGTCGCACATTGGGTCTTGAGCTCCGACCGCGGTACGGCGTTCGAAAATTTTCGCAAACTCGAATTGCGAGACAATGTGCGGGCACACAATCTCGGCGCGCCGCACGCGATCATTCTCGACACGGCCGCGCTCGATATCGACGCGATCGCACAAACCGCTCACTCGAATGACGATGTCGCCGTCGCCATCGATGCCGATGTTGCGCGTGGCAGAGGATTGAGTGTCGATATGAATCGCGAGCGTATTCGATTGGCTTCGAACGTCTCCATACGACTAGCGCAAACACAATCTCCAGAAAGCGCGCCGAAGTCCGACGATTCTGCTCCGATCAACATCTCCCTGCCCGACACTTTCGATTCCCAATCGCTCGAATATCGCGACAATGTGTGGACGCTCACCAAGGTGCGCAGCAAATCGCCGCCCTTTATCGAAGCCGACACGTTGCGCGCCACCGGCACCGATCTCGCCGACAATAAAGTGGTGATGCATGGCTCGGTGCGTCTGGAACTTCCGAAACAAGGTGAACTCTCAGCCGATATCGCGATCGTCACTATTCGCAACAATCGGGTCGCGAGCGTGCATGTTGAATCCGAGTCACCCGCTAAACTGGTCGAATTTCAGCACCGCCGCAAAGACAGCGATCAACTGGTGCACGGCAAGGCGCAAGTGATCGATTACGATGTCGGGCAAAGCACGCTGCGACTAATCGGAAATGTGTCATTTAGCGACGAACAAGGCGACTGGACGGCTGACACGCTCGACTACAACATCGCCACCGAAGCGCTACGCGGCACGAACAACACCATCAAGATCAATCCACGACGCACCGAATCCTCATTGGGAATCCCGAGCGGCACTTCCGATAAAGGGCGAGAAAAAGCGCTCGATAAAGGACTCGATCAGAAGCCATGAGTCAATTGCGAGTTGAAGGGTTAGCCAAGCGTTATAAATCGCGACAGGTCGTTAAAGATTTATCGTTGCACGTCGAGAGCGGCGAAGTGGTCGGCTTGCTCGGGCCCAACGGCGCCGGCAAAACCACTGCTTTCTATATGATCGTTGGCCTCGTGCGTTCCAACGGCGGCTCGATCTGGCTCGACGACGAAGAAATCTCGCGATTGCCGATGCATCGACGCGCGCAGATCGGCCTTGGTTATCTGCCGCAAGAGCCATCGGTGTTTCGCAAACTCAGCGTCGAGGACAATTTGCGCGCAATACTGGAATTGCGCGCCGACCTCAATGCCGATCGGCGCGAGCAACAACTGACTTCCCTGTTGGAGGAGTTGCACATAGGGCATATTCGCAACAGCCTAGGGCAAAGCCTGTCGGGCGGCGAACGACGTCGCGTCGAGATTGCTCGCGCCTTGGCCATCGAACCGCAGTTCATACTGCTTGACGAACCCTTCGCCGGCGTCGATCCTATTTCCGTGCTCGATATCCAACGGATCGTCAAACATTTGAGCGATCGCAACATCGGCGTACTGATTACCGATCACAATGTCCGTGAAACGCTCGGCATTTGCGACCGCGCTTACATTGTCAGTAACGGCTCGTCGATCGCCCAAGGAACTGCGGAGGAAATCCTTGCCAATGCACAAGTTCGTGAGGTGTACTTAGGCCGGGATTTCAAACTTTGATGTGTAAACTTTGAACCGGCAACGCGACTCTTCTTTCCGCTACTGTCTAGACCCTACCGCCTTAAGCCTTCTGTAAATGCTCAAACCCGCTCTGCAACTCAAACTCGGTCAGCAATTGACCATGACGCCGCAATTGCAACAGGCGATCCGCCTGCTGCAATTGCCGGTGCTCGAGTTACAAGCGCAGATACAGCAGGCGCTCGATACCAATGTGATGTTGGAGGCCGAGGAAGAAGAAATTTCCACGGTCGATACCGCCGAATTACCCACGCTCAACTACGAGCAACGACAAGAACACGTCGAAGCCGCCGAAACGCGCGATGCCGAACCGCAAGTCGAAGCGGTGGACGAAAGCGAGTGGACCGACAATCAAGCAACCGGCCCTTCCGAAACGCCGTGGTCCGGCGACGGCGACCGCACCGAAGAATACGGCGATACCAGCGACGAGAATTTGCAAGAGCATCTGTTGTGGCAATTACAGATGTCGCGCTTGGACGATCACGAACGCCGCATCGGCGTCGCCATCATCGACGGCATCAACGACGACGGGTACCTCACCGAGTCGATCGACGAGATCATCGCCAATTTGCTGCCGGAAACGATCGCGACGCCTGATGAAATGGCAGCGGTGCTCGCTCATGTGCAAGCGATGGATCCCGCAGGCGTCGGTGCACGTTCGGTTGGCGAGTGTATTGAACTGCAAGTGAGACAACTGCGAGAAGACACGCCCGGCCGCGAAATCGCCATACAAATCGCGCGTCAGTTTTTGCCTGAAGTGGCGCAACAACAGTTCAGCCTATTGCGCCGGCAGTTGCACGTGACCGAAGAAGAACTGGAAAATGCCTTAGTGCTGGTGCGCGCCTGCCAACCGCGTCCCGGTGCGAGCATTCATTCGGCACCGGCGGAATACGTGGTGCCCGACGTGTTTGTGCGTCGCACGGATCACGGCTGGGCGGTCGAAGTTAACCCCGCAACGCTACCGAAAATCCGCGTCAATCAAAGTTACGCGAACATGCTCACTCGCTCCAACGATCACGCTATGTTGCGAACGCAATTGCAGGAAGCGCGTTGGTTGATCCGGAGCCTCGAAATTCGCAACGAGACGCTGATGAAGGTAGCGATGTGTATCGTGCAGCGGCAAGCCGCCTTCTTGGAGCACGGCGACGAACGAATGCAGCCGATGATTTTGAAAGACGTCGCCGAAGCCATCGAGATGCACGAATCCACGGTATCGCGCGTCACCGCCAACAAATACATGCACACGCCGCGCGGCGTCATCGAGTTTCGCTATTTTTTTTCCAGCCATGTGTCGGCGCACGACGGATCGGAGCTATCTTCGACCGCGATTCGAGCTCGAATCAAAAAATTGATTGCGCAGGAAGACGCCGACAAACCGCTGTCCGACAGTCGCATCGCCGAAGTGCTGGCGGAAGATGGCGCGCAAGTGGCGCGACGTACCGTCGCGAAATACCGCGAGGCACTTGGAATTCCGCCGTCCAGCGAGCGCAAACGCGCTGCGAGTCGCTGACGGATGGTAGTGATCAATCGCAAGAGAATCCCTGAAGATTGTTAGAGGAGTCGCAGTTATGCAATTGAACGTCACGGGCCATCATGTCGAAGTCACCGAAGCACTCAAAGGATACATTGAGAAAAAACTCGATCGTATCGTGCGCCACTCGGATCACGTGATGGACGTGCATTGCATTCTGACCGTCGAGAAATCGCGCCACAAAGCCGAAGCCACCGTGAATCTGACGGGCGGCAAGATATACGCCGACGCCGTCAACGAAAACATGTATGCATCGATCGACGCATTGGTCGACAAACTAGACCGCGGCGTCAAAAAGCACAAAGAAAAACTCAACGATCACCATGCGTTGGAAGCGCGGAAGGGGAAAAATTAGGTTGTAGACTGTAGGCTATGGACTGTGGGTCAGAGTCGGGTTCCCTCTGGCCACTGCCTACAGCCTAAAACCTACAGGCTTTTCCCATGCGCCTCGTCCTCATCAGCGGTCTCTCCGGCTCCGGCAAAAGCGTGGCGTTGCACATGCTGGAGGACCTTGGCTATTACTGTGTCGATAACATTCCCGCCGGGTTGTTGCCGGAATTCATCGCGCATACGGTGCGCTCCAACGAGGACACGTTTCGGCATACGGCGGTAGGCGTCGATGCGCGCAATCGGCCCAGCGAAATCGCGTCGGTGCCGAAATTAATTGAGGAATTGCGCGCCACGGGGCTGGCGTGCGACATTGTCTTTCTGCGCTCCGAGGACGAAGCCCTGCTCAAGCGCTACAGCGAAACGCGTCGCCGTCATCCCTTAAGTCGCGAAGGATTGGGACTTGCCGAAGCCATCACGCAAGAACGCGCGTTGCTCAAGCCTATCGCCAACGCCGCCGATCTGGTCATCGACACCACTCGAACCAGTGTGCATGAACTGCGGGAACTCATTCGTCAGCGCGTGGATGCACGCACGGTGGGCCGGATGTCGATCCTGTTCGAGTCGTTCGCCTATCGGCAAGGTATTCCCGGCGATGCCGACTTTGTGTTCGATGCACGCAGTTTGCCGAATCCGTATTGGGAGCCGGGCCTTGCGGCGCTGACCGGCCGCGATCCGTTGGTAGTGGAGTTCCTGGAAGGACACGCCACCGTGAAGCGGATGTTCAACGACATCGCACAATTTTTGGAACATTGGATTCCGGACATGATGCGCACCAACCGCAGCTATTTAACCATCGCAATTGGCTGCACGGGCGGTCAGCATCGCTCCGTTTACTTGGTCGAACGCTTGGCCGAGCATTTCGGGCAGAAGTATTCGTCGGTATTGGCGAAGCATCACGTCGTCGGCATACAAAAGCAACCCGCGAGTTAAGGCTCGTCAATCCCGGCGCGTCTCGCGTCGGCCGTTCCGCGCAGCTACACTGCGCGCAATGAGCGCCGAAACTAAAACCAAACCACTCGATAGGCTGACCGCACTGCGTGCGGCGCTCGATCGCAAGGGTTCGCTGCGGCGCGCGCAACGCATGATCAATTCCATGCACGCGGCCGAAATCGCGTCGTTGTTGGAGTCTTTGCCGCCGGCCAAGCGCGAAATCGTCTGGGGATTCGTCGATCCGGAACTCGAAGGCGATGTATTGCTCGAACTCAACGAGGAAGTCCGGACCGATCTGATCGGCGGCATGGATGCCGAAGAACTGATCGCCGCCACGGAAGACATGGAAGTGGACGACCTTGCCGACTTGTTCGGCGACTTGCCCGAAGCCGTGAATGAGCGCGTGTTGCGTTCGATGGACGCGCAGGATCGCGAACGCCTCAAGGCCGTGTTGGAGTACGAAGACGATTGCGCCGGCGGCTTAATGAATACCGACACGGTGAGCCTGCGCCCCGACGTCACCCTCGAAGTCGTGCTGCGCTATCTGCGCATGCGCGGCGAGTTACCCGACCGCACCGACCGATTGTTCGTGGTGAATCGCGACGACCGCTATTTGGGCGCGCTCGATGTAACGCGATTACTCACCGATGATCCGGATCGGGTGGTCGCCGAAGTAATGGATTCGAGCATCGCCGGCATTCCGGCACAAACGCCCGCGAACGTCGTCACCAAACTATTCGAAGACCGCGACCTCGTATCGGCAGCCGTAGTTGGCGGCGACGGCAAACTGGTCGGCCGCATCACCGTCGATGACGTGGTCGACGTGATTCGCGAGCAAGCGGATCACTCGGTTAAATCCATGGCCAACTTACAGGACGAAGAAGATCTGTTTTCCGCGGTGATCCCGAGCACACGCCGCCGCGCCGTGTGGCTCGGCATTAATCTGCTCACCGCATTCATTGCATCCGGTGTGGTTGCCATTTTCGAACACACCATCGATCGCGTCGTGGCGCTCGCCGTATTGATGCCGATTGTTGCGAGCATGGGCGGCATCGCCGGCACGCAAACGGTCACGCTAATTGTGCGTGGACTTGCGCTCGGTCAAGTGAGTTGGACCAACACGCGCTGGCTGTTGCTCAAAGAGCTGGCGGTTGCGGCATTGAACGGCATTGTGTGGGCCGCCGTGGTGGGCCTTTACACGATGGTCATCTATCGCACGTGGAAATTGGCGGGCATTATTTTTGCGGCGCTGATCATCAACCTGCTCGCCGCCGCTATCGTCGGCGTCACCGTGCCGTTGTTCTTGAAAAAAATTCGAGTGGATCCGGCATTGGCGAGCGGCGTGATTCTCACCACCTTCACCGATTGCATCGGGTTCGCTGCGCTACTTGGATTAGGCGCGTTAGTACTTTAGGCCGCCCAGCGACCGCGAACGTGCAACACGTCGATGGCAGCCGATTGCTCCACGGCATCGAGCAATCGAACTTTGACTTGCAAGAAACTGACTGCATCGTTCTTGCCGCAAAAATACAACACCGAGGAGCGTTGATCGTCCTTGCCCGCGCGCGGAATCAGAAAATCGTTCTGCGATAATTCTTGAACCGCCGCGCCGCAGGTGGCCGCCGCGCCGCCAAGCTCGATGCGCACGTGTGCGAAATCCTCGCCGGACTCTTGTTCGATGCCAGTAAGCTCGACTCGTAATTGCGATAATCGACCGAAGGTAAGATCTTTGAGGTCGGCATGCTGGCCGGCCTTTAAGGAGACGACTCGTTGTAAACGATCGATGCGCTGCGTGTCCGAAAGACGAACCGTTGGCGCATCGGTGTAAACGAGTTTGGTAGTGCGCGTGTAGTCCGTTGCTTCGCTGTGTTCGCGCCGCGCCGCTGCTCTCGCCCAGTAAATCTTGAGAGCGCCATATCCAAGCACCAAAACGACCACCGCGACAATTCGCCAAGCAGCGAATCCAAACCAAGTAATATTCCCAATGACATTAACCCAATTCACGTGTGTCTCGCGCGGTGATTTGATGACAACCACATCGTATGCGTATTGCAATTGCCGACCCTGCGTCAACACACACTAACAACCGTTTAAGGAAGCGCCGCACGCTGCGTGGTGCAAGTTGCTCAACGGGTCTCGACATTGAATTAACAGAATCAACTCACGGACTTCACGAAATGTTCCAACGCCCAGCGAAACCTCGATGACATCACAACCTCACACCACTCATCGGCCGCCGCCGACCATGGACGGTGTCGGTCCAAGCTCCGTCGCATTGCCGCCGGGCCCGTGGAAAACGATTTTGGATTTCTTAGCGGAGCGTTTCGCAAACATTTCGCGCACCGAATGGCTCGATCGAATATCGCGCGCCGCGGTCTTGACCGGCTTGGGCGAACGAATCACCGAGCACACACCTTACCAACCTCACACCAAGATTTTTTATTACCGCCAGCTTGCGACAGAGCCTCGCATTCCGTTCGATGAGATCGTGTTATTCCAAGACGAACACCTCGTGGTCGTAGACAAGCCGCACTTTCTGCCGGTCATGCCGAGCGGCAATTATGTGCAAGAAACGTTGTTGGTGCGGCTGAAGCGCAAACTCGGTATCGATATGTTGGCGCCGATTCATCGCATCGATCGCGACACCGCGGGAATTGTGTTATTCGCGGTGCAGCCTCAAGAGCGCGCTCGGTATGCCGCACTATTTCGACAACGAGAAGTCTCAAAAACCTACCAAGCCATCGCACCTTGGCGTTCTGATTTACAATTGCCGCTCGTCTATCGCAGCCGTCTAGTACGTAGCGCAACGTACATGCAAATGCATGCGATCGAAGGAACACCGAATTCGGAAACCACGATTGAGCTAATTGAAGTGCGTGACCAACTCGCACGCTATGGTTTGTCGCCTTTGACCGGCAAACGTCATCAACTGCGCGCGCAAATGGCTGAGCTTAAAATTCCGATACTCAACGATCCCATCTATCCCACGCTTGCGCCGACAGCGA
>JAYTQU010000112.1:0-17623 GCA_043746555.1 Pseudomonadota bacterium
GCAAGGACTATTTCACGATCTACGATTTCGTCAAAGCGCATCATCACTTCAGCGACCCCGAATGGGATGTGGAGCCGATTGACAACTCGTCGACTCCGACCAAAGAGACAGAAGAGACCGCGGCGAAATCCGATAGCGTGAATGAAGAACGAAAGGACGACGAGCAATACAAGGCCAAGAAGGTTCGAATCAAACTTCGCGACGGGAAGGAACGCACGATCCAGCACATGACGGCAACCACGTATTGGAGTGCAGATGGAAAACCGATGTCGACAGCGCAGTTTCTCGAAAATCTGTTTGGCGCTCTGCCGGAATTCTTTAAAGACGAAGACGAGCTGCGTTGTATCTGGAGCACGCCGGATACACGCAAGGCTTTCCTCGATGGCCTGGCCGAGAAGGGATTTGGCAAGGACATGCTGATCGATATGCAAAAGATCATCGATGCGGAGAAAAGCGATTTGTACGACGTATTGGCGTATGTCGCCTTTGCTTTGCAGCCGGTGACGCGCCAGGAGAGGGCATCGAATGCAAAGCAATCGATTCGCTCACGCTTCAGCAGCAATCAAGAGACGTTTCTTGACTTCGTGCTGTCGCAATACGTGAAGGAAGGCGTCGAGGAGCCTGATCAAGAGAAGCTTTCGCCGTTGCTAAAACTGAAGTACAACAACGCCATCGCGGATGCCGCCGCTGACCTCGGCAGTCCGGAACAAATTCGCAATCTGTTCGTCGGTTTCCAGAAATTCCTTTACGACTACCACGCTTGAACGCACTACGAACTCATGTCCACCCAACGCCCCGACCCTGCCCGCTTAAAGTCCGACGCCTATCGGTTTCATCTTGAGATGCCGACGCGCTTTGGCGATCTCGATATTCGCGGACACATCAATAATGTGTCGATCGTGCAGTACACCGAAGATGCACGTGTGGCGTTTCAAATGGAAACTGTCGGACGCGAGATTTATATCGCCAATTCGTCGGTGCGCGTCGTTGTCGCGCAGATGACGTTGCATTTTGTCAGCGAAGGATTCTTTCCCGACCCCATCGATGCCGGTGTCGGCATCGCGCACATCGGCAACACGTCGTATCTCTTAACTTGCGGTCTATTTCAAAACGGTAAGTGCATCGCCGTGCAGGATACGTCGATGGTGTACATGGGGCCGAATGGATCGATGCCATTGACGGAGGAGATTCGAGCGCGAATGGAGAAATACAAGTTCGTGAGATCGTGAGGCGTGCGACGCCAAACATGGGATCGGAATTGATCTCAAGATTGGAGTGGCTAGCCGTTCGCGGTCTCCAGTTGTCGATATTGTGTAAGGCGAGGCGACTTCGATGAAAGACTCCAATGCATGGTTGGCATTTGCTCTCGGATCGGCGTTCTTCGCCGGGCTCACGGCGATCCTCGGCAAGGTCGGCGTTGCGGACATCAATTCGAATCTTGCCACTCTGATTCGCACTGTCGTGATACTCGCGTTCGCCGCGGCATTGGTGGTCGTGCGCAACGAATGGATGGCCATTACGGCTGTATCGGCAAAAACATGGACGTTTCTCGTACTGTCCGGTTTGGCCACCGGAGCGTCTTGGCTCTGCTACTACCGAGCCTTGCAACTTGCACCCGCGTCGAAGGTTGCACCTATCGACAAGTTAAGCGTCGTCATTGCCATCGCACTGGGGCTGCTCCTATTGAAGGAGCCCGTCAGCGCCAAGTTGATCGTTGGCGGATTGCTGATTGTGTCCGGAACCGTTTTGATCGCCACCATCTAGCCTTCTTACTTGACCCACGAGGCCAACGTCAAATAGTGCGAAACATTTGGCTGCTATCGTATTTCCACAAATCGATAGCGCGACATCGACCGCGCACGGTCGCGGTAATTGCCGCTGTATCTCTCGTCGCGTCTGTATCTATCGTGCACGCGATTTCCTCCGGAACGGTAACGCTCGCCAGCATCGAGGGCGATGGCTGGAGTGCCACCGGTATTTCCTTGATGGTGGATTTGCAACAAGAACCGATCAAGGCGAACGCGCACATCGATCGCTTGCAAATCGTCGCGTTGGGTACGCAAGGCGATCGCCTGCTGCGCGACTTAAACGTGGAGTGTGGTCGGGTGGAGATCAAAGGAGTGTTAGTCGCTTGCAACCACGCGCGCATTCTCGGAACAATCCCCAGCATCGGCAAACAACTGTTGAGCGGTAACATAACATTTAATCGCCAAACGCATGCACTCGCGTTCAACCTCTTGGGTCTCAAGCTTGCTAAAGGCACTGGGCAACTGACCGGCGATTGGCGTGACGAATCATGGTCCGCGCGTTTGCAACTTCACGACGGCAATATCGCGAATTTGCACACGCTGCTTAAAAGTTGGGTGCCGAGTGTCTCGACGATCAGCGCTGCGGGTCATCTAGATGTCGATGTAAGTTTGCAAGGTCGCGGCGGCAATCTGAACGGTGTCGAGTGGAACCTGAAGGTTCGACAACTAACCGCCGGAAATAGCGAAGGCTCGATTGCGAGCGACGGCCTCGACCTCGACTCGCACGGTTCCGCTATTAAGATACCGAATCCGCAAACGAAAACGGATGCAACGAGCGCGTGGCGTTTCACCGTCTCGGTAAATTCGGCAAACGGTCAAGCCTATGCGGAACCGATCTTTCTCAATTTTAAGCCGAATCCGATAGCGATCTCGGCGGAAGGAGAGTGGCTCGATGGCGGAAGAATTGCGTTGCGCCAGTTTTCCGTTGAGCACGACAAGGTGCTTTCCGCATCGGGCAATGGCACGGTCGTCTATGGCGACGCTTTGCAATTGGATCGATTACATGTCGATATTCGTAACGCCCAACTTCCCGGCGCGTATGCGTCGTATGTGCAGCCGTTCCTTCTCAACAGCGCAATGGGATCGCTTACCACTCTCGGCTCGGTCAGTGGCAGTGTCGACGTGGCGGCGAATGCGCCGACTATGCTTTCACTAGAAATCCACGATACCTCCGCCACCGATACCAAGCATCGCTGGTCGGTCGGCGAACTCAGCGGTGCGATCCGTTGGCGCAAGGATCGGAATGGCGCGACTCCGCAGACTTCCGCGTTGCAGTGGCAAAGCGCGCAATTGCTAGGCATCGACATCGGCGCGGCGAAGGTGCATTTCGTCACCACCGATCGCGACTTCGCAATCGTTGCAGCCGCGCAAATCCCAGTGTTGGACGGCAGTATCGAACTGGCCGAATTGCAAGTCGAGCGCACGGGGCTTGAGGACATGACATTGCAGATGGATGCGACACTGCGTCCCATCAGCGTGGAACGTTTGTGCGCGGCTTTCGGCTGGCCGTTGTTCGGCGGCCGCATCGGCGGACGACTCGCAAACCTTCAACTTCACAACGGCGTGATGACGCTTGGTACCGTTCTGAAAGCTGAAGTATTCGACGGCCGCGTGAGCATCGCCGACTTGCGGTTGGAACAACCGTTCGGCAATTGGCCGCGTTTTTCCGCCGACATCGCGATAGATAACGTCGATTTAGCGCCGGTCACTTCGGCGTTTTCGTTCGGCCTCATTACCGGACGTCTATCGGGCACGATCGATAATTTACGTTTGTTCAATTGGTCGCCGGTTTCGTTCGACGCGAGTCTCTATACGCCAAAGAACGATCGCAGCCGACATCGCATTAGTCAACGCGCCGTGAAAAACATCGGCAACATGGGCGGATCGGGCAGCGGCGTGGCGGCGGCTTTGTCGAGCGGCTTCCTAAGATTCTTCGAGAATTTCAACTACGAACGTCTCGGCATCCGCTGTAAACTCGAAAACGACATCTGCGCGATGAACGGCGTCGAACCCGCCAAAACCGGTTACTATTTAGTGAAGGGCCGCGGCATTCCGCGCATTGACGTCATCGGAAACGCCAGTCGCGTCGATTGGCCGAGATTGGTCAAACAACTGCAAGCAGCCACGCAATCGTCGGGTCCACAAACTGGGCAGCCACAAACAGAACCGCAAAAGAAGTAGGTATTCGCTGATCAAGTGCCATTCGAAACGAAAGCGACTCTGCACGCCTTGTCCACCGCGCGCCATATTTCGGTAAAGTCCGCAGAAGTAGCTTAATCGGTGCTTACGTAGGATTCAGATCCTGTTCATTCACGGTTTGCATACTGGCTAAATGTTGAAATAATGGTTCGAGTGTTACGTCTTTAAATCGGACTCGATGGAATATTGGAGTTGCATCATGAAAGCTCGCACTGCACTCAAGATCGGCGGCGTACTGTGGTTGGTCTCCGCCTGCGTCACGATCAACGTGTACTTCCCCGCTGCCGCTGCGGAGCAAGCCGCCGATAAGATCATTGAAGGTGTGTGGGGTGGAAATCCGGCCGATAAACCGGCTGAAAAAACCAACACGAAGCCTTCGCCGCAGTCGTCGCTGTTAGATACGTCAACCCGGCCGCTACTTTTTGCCGCTTCGAGCATGCTCAATTTCTTGGTGGGTTCGGCGCAGGCTGCGGAACCCGATCTCAACATCGCCACGCCGGCCATCAAGCAACTCACGCAGTCGATGGAATCGCGCCATGCGGATCTTAAGCAGTATTACGATTCCGGTGCGATTGGTTTAACTGCCAACGGTTTGATCGATGTGCGCGATCTGAATCTCGTGCCGCTACCGCAACGCACGCAGGCGCGCAAATTGGTTGTCGACGAAAATACCGATCGCAGCAATTTGTATCGAGAAATTGCGAGCGCCAACGGTCATCCGGAATGGGAAGCCGATATTCGCAGCACCTTTGCACAACGCTGGATTCAACGCGCCGCACCGGGCTGGTATTACCAAGAAGCGAGCGGCTGGAAGCAGAAGTGACGATTGAGTGATGAGTGATGAGTGATGAGAAAGAGGATACCTTCTTGCTCATCACCCTTCACCCATCACATGGCTTTCGCCACGGCGTTCTGCAGGTGTTCCCGGCATTCTCTCACCATGCGATCGATCAATTCCTTGCAAGTGGGAATGTCGTTGATCAAGCCGACGATTTGACCGGCAGTAATCACGCCGCCGTCGCGATCGCCGCCTTCCAAAGCTTTGCGACCGCGCCCGCCCGCGACCAAATGCTTGATATCCTCGAACACGGCGCCTTCGGGACGATTCTCGATTTTCACCACTTCTTCCGACACGGCGTTCTTGAGCACGCGCGCGGTGTTGTGAAGTTTGCGGAACATGAGTCGCGTATCGCGCTCGGTCGCATCCACCAAAGCTTGTTTAATATTGGGATGAATCGGCGCTTCTTGGGTCGCACAGAAACGCGTTCCCATATTGATGCCTTCCGCGCCCAAAGCGAGCGCTGCCGCCATACCGCGTCCGTCGCCGATGCCACCGGAAGCAACGATCGGAATTTTTAGCTTCGCCACGGCCGCCGGAATCAACACCAACCCACCGATATCGTCTTCGCCGGGATGACCGGCGCATTCGAAGCCGTCGATGGACACCACGTCCACGCCATTGCGTTCCGCCGATAGCGCATGTCGAACCGCAACGCATTTATGAACGATGACGACGCCCGCCTTCTTCGCCTTTGCAATAAATTCTTTAGGATTGTTGCCGGCGGTTTCCAAAATCTTAATACCGCTTGCCAAAATCACGTCCAAGTATTTTTCGTACGGCGGCGGATTGATGGAGGGCAACAGCGTGAGATTCACGCCGAAGGGTTTGTCGGTCATGGTGCGACAACGCGCGATTTCGTCGCCTAGCGCTTCGGGCGTCGGCTGCGTGAGCGCAGTGAGAATGCCTAATCCGCCCGCATTCGACACAGCGGACGCGAGTTCGGCGTAGCCGACCCACTGCATGCCACCTTGAATAATGGGATATTGAATGCCGAGTAATTCGGTAACGCGAGTTTTCATAGTCGTAGTTCTATCGCTGATGTTCGTTGTTGATGTCGTTAAAGTCGGTAGCCGTGTCGCATCTGCGAGCCAGTAGTTAGTAGTTAGTCGTCAGTGGCTAGCCAGAAATGGATCATCCGAACTACGCGCGGATCTTTTAGTCTTCTCCGGCTAACTCCTAACACCTAATCGCTAACTACTTCTTGGTGCTTTCCCACCCGCTCTTCGCTCCATGCGGCAAGTTGTGCATGGTGGCTTGAATGCGTGCGATATTGCCGCCTTCGATCTTGAATACTTCAGTGAGCAACAACATGCGTGGTTTTCGCAAAGTCGTTTGCAGTTGCGCTTCCGAGCCGCTGGCCTGCTGCGGCAACGCATCGCCGCCCGGAATGTCGAACACAATCGTACAGACCACCACGCCGATATTTTCATCGACGATAAAACAACGGCGATTTTTCACGGCCTTGATGTAATTAATCGCATCGGCGCTCTTGGCGCAGTTGCCCGAGGTCGGCGTGCGAAAGGTAGTCTTCGTTCCATTCTCGTAACGATCGCAATCGGGCGTCGCGGGAATATTCTTGCCGCTATTTTTTTCGATGCCGTCGAAATAGGCATTCGCAATTTCGATCATGCGTGCGCGCGGCACGCGAGTTTCGGCCGGCGCGACCGCCGCGAACAAGGGATCGGCTTCCTTGAGCAACTCGGGCGTGAACAATGGATGACTGCCCTTACGCGCGACAATCGATTCAATCTCGCTCACCTTGCCGTTAATCACTCGTAAACGTGCGGCGACAATGGCCGGTTCGCCCGATTCGTCTACCACTGCAATCGCCAGTGCATTTCCGGTGCCGGCATCGGCGAAAAATTCGCGATACGTGCCGACGCTGCTCGCATCTTTCCACAAGCCTTCACTCAACTTTAGTTGCTGACCGTTCTCTGTGAACTTGATGTTCTTAGCCAGCGGCAATTCACGCGCGTTGTGCTTGACCAAAGCAACCAGATAGCGATCGGTCATTGCACGCAAGCAATGTGCGTCGCAGCTTTTTGCGTTTGCTGTTTGCGCGAAAATTCCGCACACGAGCAATGCCCACCAAATTATGCGTCGTATGTTCATCGTCAGCCCCCTTCAACCCTCGATGTGTAAATCCCGATTGCCCTCAAGCGCCGCGCCCAGTAAAGTGCTGCCGCAGTTGCGACCTGTCTTTATCCGGAGAAACTCCCGTGCCAATGAATGTCCGCGCGGCCGTGCTACACGGCCCCAATCAACCCTTCGCCATCGAAACCGTCCAGCTTGAAGGCCCCGGCCCCGGCGAAGTGCTTATTCAAGTGAAGGCCACTGGTCTGTGTCACTCCGATCTCAACGTGTACGAGGGTAAATCGCCGTGGGAATTCCCCACGATCCTCGGTCACGAAGCAGCCGGCATTGTCGTGGAATGCGGCGCCGGCGTCACCAATTTTAAGAAGGGCGATCACGTCATTCCCTTCTTGATTCCGCACTGTGGCAAATGCAACTACTGCGCATCGAGCAAGACGAATTTATGCCAAGAGGCGTTCGTGCGCTTGCGACCCGGTAAGAGTCACTTCTCACTCAACGGCAAACCCGTTACGCAATTGTGGGGCTTGGGTACCTTTGCCGAATACACCGTATTACCGGTCGATACGATCGCCAAGGTTCGAGACGATGCGCCGTTCGATCGCATTTGTTATATCGGTTGCGGCGCGACCACCGGTTTAGGCGCTGCGCTATTTGCGGCTAAAATTGAAAAAGGCAGTTCCGTTGTCGTATTCGGTCTCGGTGGCATCGGTCTCAACGTAATTCAAGGGGCAAAACTCGCAGGCGCTACCACCATCATCGGTATCGACACCAACGACGCGAAAGAAGCCATTGCACGCGAAATGGGCGCGACGCATTTCATCAATCCCAAGACTGTAGAAAAAATCGTCGGACATTTGATGAAGCTGACCGGCGGCGGCGCGGATTACAGCTTCGAATGTATCGGCAACCCGGTCGTCATGCGCACCGCGCTCGAATGCACCAACGCCGCATGGGGCGTCGCGTACATCATCGGCGTCGCCGCGCATGGCGCGGAACTCACGGCAATTCCCGGTCAACTCTTCATGGGTCGTAAATGGACCGGCGCGTACATGGGCGGCGCTGAAGTCAGTCGCTTACCCGAAGTTGTCGACTGGTATATGAACGGTAAGATCAATCTCGACAAACTCATTACGCATCGCATGCCGCTGGAAAAAATCGGCGAAGGCTTTGAGCTGATGCAGAAGGGTCTGTCGATCAGATCAGTCATCGTTCTATGAACGATGCAAGGCGTTAGTAGTTAGTAACTAGTTCTACTTTGTCAGGTTGGGATCAAGCGATGCGGGGCAAGGCGCTATGGCCTGAAAAAGCGCAGCGTACACGGTAGTACGTGAGTATTTTTCAGGCCGTTGCAACGCCGCACCGCGCGCTTCAGCGCAACCTGACAAAGTAGAACTAGGAGTTAGCCGGAAACGGAAATGTATCGGTGATGCAAATTCTGGCTAACGCCTAACTCCTAATCCACTTCCCATTTCACTCCCCATCCGCCAGCTCCTTCAAATCGATGCCGAGCCGTTGCATGCGTTCGCGCAGCACCGGCCATTCTTCTTTCAAAAACTTCGACCGCTCGCGTTTTAGAATTGCATCGCGCACGCCTTTACGAATCACCAAGCCTTCGCCGCGTAGCTTGTCTAAAAATCCTTCGCGCGCTAATTCTTTGTAGACCTTAGCGACCGTCAACGGATTGATGTCGTAGTCGCTCGCCAATTGCCGCACCGACGGCAACATCTCTCCTTCTATATAAGTGCGATCCAGGATGTGACCAATCAATAAATGCATGAGCTGCCGGTAGATCGGCAGATCGTCGTGCCATTGCGGTTGGGTGGCCTTTCTCATCAAGCAAATAGTGCGCCATTCGTCAGGTCTCCCGTCATTCCCGCGTAGGCGGGAATCCATTGCTCCGAGACTTAAAATGCATGGACCCCCGCCTACGCGGGGGTGACACAGAATTGGTCGCTACATTACATCGTCCCCACTTGCGTGCCAATGTATTATTGGTGTACTGTATTACCACGATAACACACCTAGATCGCAAACTGGATAACGGTACGTGATGAACGCGATCCTCAAATGGAGGCAATCCGATTCGAGCGAAGAGGTCGCCAACGGCGACGAGCCCGCCGTTTCCGCAATGGACCGGCGCGTGGGTCGTCCACCGATCACGCGGGCGCAATGGATCGGAATCGGAATCGCCGCACTTTTTGTCGCTGCTGCTGCATATGGATACGTGCGGTATGGATTGCAGCGCACGCTCAGCATGGATGTCGATCGATTAGTGATCTCCACCACGCAACCCGGTTCGTTTCACGACTACATCCCCATCACCGGCAACGTTCAGCCGCGCGAAACGGTGTACCTCGACGCCGTTGACGGCGGCCAAGTGGTGGAGTTGCTGGTCGAAGAAGGTGCCGTCGTTAAGGCCGGCCAACCGCTCGCGCGATTGAACAACACCAATCTCCAATTGCAGCTCATTAACAGTGAGGCGCAACAATCCGAGCAGCTCAATCGTCTCACCAGTACCAAACTCGCCTTCGAACAAAGCCGCCTGGCACATACACGCGAGATGATCGACATGCAATTTCAAATGGAACAAGCCACGCAACGATTAAAGCGTATGCAATCGCTCGCCGGCACCGGCGCTATCAAGCGTTCCGACATCGAAGACGCACAACTCGATCTGAATCGACTCACTGATCTGTATGCCGCGGCCAAAGAAGCCAAGCGCGTAGACGAGTCGCTCCAGAAAGAACAGATGCAGCAGATCGATACGACTATCGCTGGACTCAACAAGAACCTGGCTATCGCACGCCAGAACTTAGAAAACCTAACGATCAAAGCGCCGATCGCCGGTCAACTCACGTCGTTCGAAGCGCACATGGGCGAATCCAAGCGTCCCGGCGAGCGCATTGGACAGATCGATCAAATCGACACCTACAAAGTCACCGCACTGGTCGACGAACACTATCTTGCACGCACTGCAGTCGGCCAAGAAGCCACCGCGGAAATCGATGGCAAAGAACATCGCATGCAACTGACCAAGCTCTATTCGGAAGTGCGCGACCGACAGTTCAAGGTCGATTTATCCTTCACCGATGAAGTGCCCACGTCGGTTCGCCGGGGGCAATCGCTGCAACTTCGTTTAGCGATAGGCGCTTCTTCGAATGGATTAGTCATCGCCAACGGACCCTTCTACGAAGACACCGGCGGTCAATGGGCGTTTGTCGTTGATGGCAATCAAGCGACTAAACGTCCAGTGAAACTCGGTCGGCGCAATCCCGAAAGCGTTGAAGTGCTGGAAGGTTTATCGTCGGGCGACAAAGTCATCACCTCAAGCTACGAATCGCTCAAAGACTTTGAACGCATCGAATTACGTGGGAGCGCGAAGTGAGCGCCGCGATCCTCCCTCTTCCGCTTGAAATCCGTCTTCTCGCTCTGCTCACGAAGGAGAACCTTTCTTCGACATTGGTTCACCCCCCAAAAAACTTCGTGGGCGGAGCGGGACTCATTTTCCTACCTACCGCCTACAGCCTAGTACCTACAGCCTAAGTTTCGACGCCAGGAGACACGTCTAATGATCACGCTCAAAAACGTTCGCAAACTCTACAGAACGAACGATCTGGAAACCACAGCGCTCGACGATGTGAGTCTGGAAATCAAGAAAGGCGAATTCGTCGCAATCATGGGGC
Organism: Pseudomonadota bacterium; assembly: GCA_043746555.1. Classification (GTDB taxonomy): domain Bacteria; phylum Pseudomonadota; class Gammaproteobacteria; order Steroidobacterales; family Steroidobacteraceae; genus CAZQYC01. Next base: position 10,626 of record JAYTQU010000112.1, read on the forward strand.
CATCGGGTTGCGGGAAATCGACGCTACTCAATGTGATCGCCATGATCGACACGGTCACGGCCGGATTTTATTTTCTCGGCGAACAGGAAATATCGAAATATCCCGAAAGCAAATTGGTTGATCTGCGTAAGCACAACATCGGTTTCATCTTCCAAAGCTTCAATCTCATCGACGATCTCTCCGTCTACGAAAACGTCGAACTCCCTTTGCTTTATCAAGATGTGCCGCGAGCCAAGCGCAGGTCGCGCGTGCGAGAAGTACTAGAGCTTGTTGATCTCTCACCGCGCGCCAAACACAAACCCTCGCAACTTTCCGGCGGTCAGCAACAGCGCGTCGCTGTGGCGCGTGCTGTGGTCGGTGATCCCAAGTTGATCGTTGCAGACGAACCAACAGGAAACTTGGACACCAAGAACGGCGAAGACGTGATGGATATGTTGACGACACTCAATGAACAAGGCGCAACGATATTGATGGTTACGCACTCGCCAACGCACGCAAAGAGCGCACATCGAATCATCAACATGCTGGATGGACGAATCGTGCCGGATGTGAGCGGGTCTTTGTGAAGAAGTCGCCAGCGGTTAGTCGTTAGGAGTTAGCCAGAAATGTTCGAGATTCGAGAAAAGCGACGTACTCTGGGAAATCCATGACAATTTATTCCTAATGCCTTCTCTTTCTTATCTGGCTAACAACTAACTGCTAACGCCTTCCTTCTTCTTATGTTCAAACACTACCTTACAACGGCGCTGCGTCACTTTCGTCAGCACAAAGTTACGACAAGCATCAACGTCGTATGCCTAACCATTGGGCTCGTGTGCTTTCTAGCAATCTACACGACGATTGCTTATATCAGTCATGGGGATCTTCAGTATCCGAACGCCGATCGTATCTACATGGTGAATCAAGCGGTGGGGACTTCTCTCGCTGCACCCACTGCTTCGTTTGGCGCGGCCAAGTATCTGCGCACGGATGTTCCCGAACTTGAAACAGTGGCGCGAATATCTGCGAACACCGGGGTGACCCCCTCAGAGGAACCCATTGCTGCCGGAGGAAAAAAGACCACGCTACGTGTGTCGTATGCCGATCCGGAATTTTTGCAGGTGTTCGCGCTGCCGCTATTGATTGGCGACTCTCACAACGCATTGCTTTCGCCGCGCAGCGCGATCATTACAAAAACAACGGCGTTGCAATTGTTCGGCAACGTCCAGGGTGCACTCGGCAAAACGTTACGGCTGCAAGATGGTAGTGACATCGTCGTGCGTGGCGTGATCGACGAATTGAAACAACCCTCGCATATGAGCACCAGCGCATCGGCAACTACTCTCGTGAGCTTCGATGTTCTGCTGTCGATGGATGTTCTTAAAGCGGGAGCGGCGACTGACTTTATGAAAGCCACTGCGATCCGCGATTGGTTATCGCCATTGTTCGCCACTTACGCAGTGTTGCCCAAGGATGGCTCTTTCACTGTCGAGATGCTCCGCGATCGATTGAAACAACTTGGTCCTCGTCATGCCGATACCGCAATTATTAAACAGCAGTTCGGTGCGGTGCGTGTGTCCGATTATCTTTTGAGTACCCTCGGCTCATTGTCGGGCGAGGATAAAACCGGTGTATCCGCAGCGGCGCTGTTTTATTTTTTGGGCGCCGTGGTTTTATTTGCTTCTTGTTTGAACTACGCCAACTTAGCCACCGCGCAAGCAGTAACGCGCGCGAAAGAAATCGGCATGCGACGCGTCGTGGGTGCGCGCACGGGGCAAATCATGACGCAGTTTCTCTTGGAAGCGGCGATGGTGACGCTGGCTGCGCTGAGCTTCGCGCTACTACTGGTTATTGCGGCGCTGATCGCGATCCCAATTGCAGGCATCGATGCGGTAGTCACATCCATCGCGACCACTTGGCAATTTTGGGCAATGCTTGGCGGACTGCTGCTCGCAGTGACGATTTGCGCCGGCGCATATCCTGCCTTTGTGTTGTCGCGCGTGCGACCGACACAAGCAATGCGAACGGGAGCAACAAAAACCGGCGGACGTTTCACGCAACGCGTGCTTGTGGTCGTTCAATTTTCCGCCGCTGCATTCTTATTGATTGCGGTGCTGGCGATGCATGCGCAAAACGGAGAATTTAAACGACTTGCGTTGAGCAACAGTGCGGACCCGTTCATAGTTATAGCCAATAACATTCACGCGGCGCATGTCGACTATGACGTACTGCGCACGGAGTTATTGCGCCAGCCCCACATTCAGTCGGTCACCGCATCGTTGCTATCGCCGTGGGTCATGATCGGTGGCAACTACGCCGTCGGAGTATCACCCGACGCCGCCGCGCGAAAGATGCATACGGTGACTAGTGTAGTGAATCACGACTTCTTCTCAACGTTGGGAATCAACGTTTTAGCGGGCCGCGTGTTCGATCGCGAATATGCCAACGACGATTCAACGCCGGCGATGGATAACTCATCGCACAGAATTGGCGAGGTTGTCATCGGTCGCGCGCTTGCTGAAGAAAGCGGCTGGACGAAGCCGACAGATGCAATCGGCAAAATGCTCTATGACTTTTCCGACCCGAGCATTGCCGCCGCGCCGCTTCGAGTGATCGGAGTCGTCGAAAACCGCCCGATGAGCATCGTCGCCGTTGGCGCTAACTCTAATATGTATATGCTTGAGCCGTCGATTGCGTCGTTTCCCATCATTCGCATCTCTAAGCTCGACACCGCGAGTGCGCTCAGAGAGATCCATCAAGTGTGGAACAAATTGGCGCCCAATGTAGCGCTCAAAACGCACTTCTCCGATGAACTCGTCGCTTCCGCCTTCGCTCTCTTCGAGATCGTTGGCAGTGTTTTTTCGGCAGTTGCATTGCTCGCATTCTCCATATCTATATTGGGATTGATCGGACTCTCTCTGCACGTGATCGGACGCCGTAAGCAAGAAATCGGCGTACGCAAGACATTAGGCGCGAGCGTGCAACGCATTGTCATCATGCTTATTAAGGACTTCTCAATTCCCATCCTCATCGCCAATGTAATCGCTTGGCCGATCGCTTATCTGATATTGAAAGTCTACGTGAGTATCTTTACTCAACGAACCGCGCTATCCATCGCGCCGTTCATCGCAGGATTACTGATCACAGTATCTGTTGCATGGATCGCGGTTACTGCTCAAGCAACGCGCGCGGCGAGAATGAATCCCGCGACTGTGCTCCGGTACGAGTAACACAACCTCGAAACTCTGATTTGATTCTCTCAATCAACTGAAAGGAGTTCCCATGAAGACGTTTCGCATTGTATTGATCGCTTCTGCAACCGCATTAGCCGCTGCGTGCTCTTCCGCGCCCAGCAAACCAGCCGTACCTGTAGCGTCCGCCGCGCCGGTCGCGCCTGTCGCGCCCGCACTTGCGAACATCGCCGGCAATTGGATTATCACAGTTGAAACGCCGATGGGCACGATGGACGCAAAAATGTCTGTCGTTCAAAACGGGAAGGACATCAATGGCCGACTGGAAAGCCAAATGGGCAACGTCGACTACAAAGGCGGTGTTGACACCAACAACATAAAGTTCAGTTACAGCATCGAGGCACTGGGCGGACCTCCAGGTTCCTTTGACTATGTAGGACAGTTGGACGCTGGCGTAATGAAAGGCAAAGCGACATTTGGCAGCTTCGGCGACGGCACTTGGACCGCCAAACGTCCATAGAAAAGCGATGAGCCCTTCTCGCCCAATTCTTACTATCCGCGATCCGCTAACCGCTTCCAGGGAACGCCATGTTCAAACACTATCTAACCACCGCACTACGCCACTTCCGTCAGCACAAGCTCACGACATCGATCAATGTTATTTGCTTGACCATCGGTCTTGTCTGTTTTCTCGCAATCTACGCGACTATCGCGTACATCAGCCACGGCGATCGGCAATATCCGAACTCCGATCGCATTTACATGATCAATCAAAAGACCGGCGCGTCACCCACCGCGCCGAGTACCGCATTCGGCACCGCTGAGTATTTGCGCACGAATGCTCCTGAACTTGAAGCGATAGCGCGAGTAGTTGCGAGCATCGGCATCTTGCCGTCCGAAGTGCCAGTCACTGCCGCTGAAACCAAGACAGTCTTACGCGTAAATTATGCGGATCCGGAATTCTTGCAGGTGTTTGCATTGCCGTTCTTGACAGGAGACTCTTACAACGCACTACGTCCGCCGCGCAGCGCAATCGTTACTAAATCGGTCGCGACGAAATTGTATGGTGGTGTGCAGTACGCGCTTGGTCAATCGCTGCGATTGCAAGACGGCAACGATGTCACCGTTCGGGGTGTTATCGACGAGCTGAAACAACCTTCACACATGAGCACCAGCACCACAGCGTCAGCACTCGTGCGCTTTGATGTGCTCCTGTCGATGGACGTATTGGAGGCCGAAGCGGCGAACGACGTCGTCAAAGCAGCCTACATTCGCGATTGGACAGGTCCGTTGTTCGTCACGTATGCGGTGCTTCCAAAGGATGGCTCCTTCACCGCCGCGATGCTCCGCGATCGACTGAAACAACTGGGCTCACATTACGCCGACACGAATACAAAGAAAAATAAATTTGGAGCCATTCTCATATCCGACTATGTCCTCGGCTCACTTAGCGCAGTGATAGGCCAAGATACCACCGGAATTACAGCCGTCGCGTTGTTTTACTTTCTTGGCGCGATCGTTCTATTTGCGTCTTGTCTCAACTACGCGAACCTGGCCACCGCGCAAGCGGCCGCGCGCGCCAAGGAGATCGGCATGCGTCGCGTGGTCGGCGCACGCAGCGGACAAATCATGATTCAGTTTCTCATCGAAGCCGCCCTCGTAACGCTGGTTGCTTTAAGTCTTGCGTTGACGTTGGTTGTTGTTGGCTTATTCGGCGCGCGCATCGAAGGCATCAACGCAGTCGTTGGATCGATTGCAGCGAGTTGGCAATTTTGGGCGATGCTTTTTGGATTGCTCTGCATCGTGACGATCTGCGCCGGTGCATACCCCGCTTTTGTGTTATCGCGAGTTCGCCCAACGCAGGCAATGCGATCTGCGGCGATCAAAAGCGGCGGACGATTCACGCAACGCGCGCTGGTCGTTTTTCAATTTGCCACCACCACATTCTTGGTGATAACGGTCTTCGCGATGCAGACACAAAATGCACAGTTCAAACGCTTAGAGCTGAGTGCAATCGACGACCCGTTCATTGTCGTCGGCAATAACCTTCGTTCGGCCAATGTCGACTATGAGGTGTTGCGTACCGAACTTCTGCGTCAACCGCACATTCAGTCGGTCACCGCATCGTTACACTCCCCGTGGGATGTGATCGGCGAAAGCTATGCGGTTGGCACTTCGGAAAACGCGCCTGCGCGACAGTTGAATACCGTAATCAACGCGGTGAATCACGATTTCTTCGCTACGCTCGGCATTCATATCCTGGCCGGCCGCGTGTTCGACCGTGCACACGCCGCCGACATATCAACGCCGCGTTTCGCTCGATCGACATCGCAAACCGACAACGTTGTGCTGAGTCGCGCGCTCGCGAAGGAAGTGGGCTGGTCGCCGACCGAGGCCATTGGCAAGACGCTGTACCAATATATGAATGATGACCGAGCGCCTATCCCACTTCGAGTAATCGGCGTTGTTGAAGACCGCCCAATGAGCATTCTTTCGGTGGGCGCTAAGTCAAGTATGTATCTGCTCGTGCCAGCAGTTGCATCCTTCCCCATCATTCGCGTCTCCAAACTCGACACGGCCGCTGCTAAGAAAGAAATCGAACAGGTGTGGGCGAAGCTGGCGCCCAACATCGCACTCACGACTCACTTTGCCGACGAACTCGTTGCGGCCTCGCTGCAGTCCTTTGACGCCATCGGCAATGCTTTTTCCGGAGTGGCGCTGCTGGCTTTCTCTATGTCCGTATTGGGACTGATCGGACTCTCTCTGCACGTGATCGGACGCCGTAAGCAAGAAATCGGCGTACGCAAGACATTAGGCGCGAGCGTGCAACGCATTGTCATCATGCTGCTCAAGGATTTTTCAATTCCTATTTTAATTGCCAACGCATTTGCGTGGCCGATAGCTTTCGTATTGCTGAAAGTCTACGTGAGTATCTTTAGCCAACGAACCACCTTGTCTATCGCACCCTTCATCGCAGGATTACTGATTACAATATCTGTTGCATGGATTGCAGTTGCTGCTCAAGCAACACGCGCGGCGAGAATGAATCCGGCGACTGTGTTGCGATATGAATAAAACGCTAAGCTCAGCGCGGCTCCTCACTACGAACTCGCCTTCTCCAATAACCAGGGCGTCTGGAGAAATGCGCGAACGCGATGACAACGTACTCAGCAGGTCGTTCGAGGATGATGATGGCGTATGGGAATCGGTTGAGCAGAAGTCGTTTCAAGTCGTTCCGTGCATGTCTGCCAGGTACGGATACCAATGGCACAATATCTTCTTCCAGCAGATCGAGAGCTGTTTCGATACTACTCTGGAAGTCAAGGCCAAGTCCGGCCTGTTCACCCTCGTACCATGCTATTGCTTCGGCAGCTTCCTCTGCGGCCTCGTCCAGAATCCGAATCGCGCGCATCAGCGATTCAAACGTGCACGTATCCGACGACGAAATTCTTCTCTATCGATTAACTTTGCACTGCCGGAGTCGATGTCGGCAAGCCGACGAGCGATCTCTTTATCCCATAGGTCGGCAACCTCGGTGTCAGTTGGTCCATCGAGACTCTGCACCAAATCGCGCGCCAATTCTGCGCGTTCCGCTTCCGAGAGCGATAACACACTTGATCGCAAAATATCGAATGCAACGCTACTCATTAGTTCCACCCTTAGTGAGAGTACACCTGCCGCAGGTCAGGAACAATCATCTTTCGCCGATACGGATTTCGCAAGATGCTTGGCGTTGCGAGATCGAGCTTGTCGGCGCCAAACAACGCAGCGAGTTTGTCTTGCAACTGCGAGAAGCCGGCAAGCGATGGCGATTGCCCGGGTTCGAAC
>JAYTQU010000113.1:0-4401 GCA_043746555.1 Pseudomonadota bacterium
CAACACGGTCCACAAAATCGCGCCCAATACCAGCAAGCCAGCCGCAGTGGCAAGCATCGATGCGCCGAACGCGATTATGGCCACGCCACGACGAACCTGGAGATTTGTCACAGTGCAGGCCCCTTTTGATCCATCCGCAGCAGCAACCAGCGCGCGGCCGCAATAATGACGAATGTCAGCAGAAACAACAGCAAGCCCAAAGCGATCAGCGCAGACAAATAGAGATCGCCGACCGCTTCCGTAAACTCGTTGGCGATGCTCGCGGATATGGTCGTGCCGGGTGCGAGTAGCGAGGCGGCGATCCGATGAGTATTGCCGACCACGAAGGTCACTGCCATCGTTTCGCCAAGCGCTCGTCCGAGACCCAACATGATCCCGCCGACCACGCCAACTCGAGAATTCGGTAGCACGATGTTCCAAACCACTTCCCATTGCGTCGCGCCAAGACCATACGCTGCCTCCTTAAGCGACCTGGGCGTCGCAAGAAATACTTCGCGCATCACCGCAGTAACAAACGGCAACACCATCACGGACAATACAAGCCCGCCGGTCAGCAACCCGATGCCGAACGGCGGCCCTCTAAATAATTGGCCGATGCCAGGAATCACGCCGATGTGCTCGATCAGCCACGGCTGGACGGTCTGTTGCAGCAGTGGCGCAAGGATAAATAATCCCCAGATACCAAACACGATGCTGGGAACGCCGGCGAGTAGTTCGATTGCCGTGGCTATCGGGCCGCGCAGCCACAATGGACACGTTTCCGTCAAGAAAACGGCAATGCCGAAAGCAAAAGGCACAGCGATTAGCATTGCGATCAGTGAGGTCATCACGGTGCCGTAGAGCGGCGCGAGCGCTCCAAATTTTTCCGTGACGGGATTCCACGTCTCCTCCGTCAGGAACGCCAACTTGAACGTGCTAATGGCCGGCCAGGCACCATGCACAAGCTCGATGATGACGCCGGCCAGGAGAGCGAGCACGAGAAATGCGGAAACGCGGGTTAGATTTCGAAAAATCAGTTCAACGCGGGCTTCGCGTTGCAATTGCAGATGCAGTTTTTGAGGAAGGGTTATTGCAGACATGCGCGCGTATCAGCCACAAGCCCAGCCTGCCAGGCCGAAAATATTGATGTTCCACCGAAGTCAGCAGAGCAGAGAGTAATTGTAAACAAAAATGCCACCCGCAGTTCGTTGCGGGTGGCAGCCATCTTAACCTGGATTGCTTAATTCAAAGCGATCCCGGGAAATTCGTCTTCCAATAGTTTTCGATGGTCTTCACCACACTCGGAGGGAACGGCACATAGTCGAGGGCGTCGGCCTGTTTTTGCCCATTTTCAAGCGCCCATTTGAAGAACCTGAAAGCCTCTTTGGATTGCGCGGTGTCCTTGGGCTGCTTGTACATGATGATGAACGACGTTGCGCTAATGGGATAAGCATCGGGTCCGGGCGCGTCGGTCATCACCAGGTAAAAGTCTTTCGCATGACTCCAGTCGGCCGTGGCCGCCGCCGCCTGAAACGATTCCGCCTTCGGTGAAACAAATTTTCCGGCTTTGTTTTGCACCAAACCAAAATTCATCTTGTTTTGCTTGACGTAGGCGTATTCGACGTAGCCGATGGAATTCTTAATCTGGTTCACGTATCCGGCAACACCTTCGTTGCCTTTGCCGCCCACTCCAACGGGCCATTCAACGGAAGTGCCCTCGCCCACTTTGCTCTTCCACTCCGGACTAACCTTGGAAAGGTAGTTAACCCAGTTGAAGGTCGTGCCGGATCCATCGGAGCGATGCACGACGGCAATGTCTGCTCCGGGAAGCTTCAACCCCGGATTCAATTTCGCGATCATCGGGTCATTCCATTTTTTCACCTTCCCCAAAAAAATTTCCGCCAACAGCGGTCCGGTAAATTTGAGCGCGCCGGGTTGAATGCCGTCGATATTGACGACGGGCACGACGCCACCGATGATCAGCGGGAATTGTCCGGCGCCGAATGCCGCCAGCTCTTCGGGCTTCAAAGGCATATCGCTCGCGCCGAATGTGACGGTGGCGGCTTTGATCTGCCCGATGCCGCCGCCGGAGCCGATCGACTGATAGTTCATTTTGACGCCGGTCTTCTGATTGTAGTCAGCCGACCATTTTGCAAGGACCGGGTAAATGAACGTCGAGCCTGCGCCCGTGACATCAGTCGCGTTTGCATTGGACAGCGCGAAACTACCAAGTAAGCAAAATACAAAGGCAATCTTTCTGGTAACAGCATCGAATTTGTACATACCAATTATCTCCTCTGCGGAATTCGAAATAGTCTGGATTCGTTGGAACTTTACTTAGACCGCATTTGACAGCATTGAAATCGGTCCATTCTTGGACGGTCGCCAAAGCAGTCTGCCGAGGCTCCATTAGGCTCGCGGTGTGTTACAAAGAGATGACAATCGCCGATGCACTCGACCAAGGTTTTTCGTGCCCTGCTGGATCGGTCCGGCAAATACATTATCGGTTGCGTTAAGAAGCTGTGACAACGATCTGCGAGTTGCGTCGAGTCGACAGCTGCGAATCGCCGATCAAGACGGAACAACGCGGCTCAGTGGAAAATGACAAGTGAATACGCTTCCTTTGCCCAGCTCGCTTTGGATCTCCAATGTTGCCTCATGCCGTTGCAGTGCGTGCTTCACGATAGCGAGACCCAGACCCGAACCGCCCAGCGCGCGCGCGCGACCGGCGTCGACGCGATAAAAACGTTCGGTCAATCGTGGGATATGCTCCGGCGCAATACCGACGCCGGTGTCACTCACCGAAAGGTGTCCACCGTCCCGATCCATCCACCAGCGAATGCGAATTGCGCCGTCGCGCGGAGTGTACTTCACCGCGTTGGATACCAAGTTGTCGAACACCGACGCCAGTTCGCGTTCTTCGCCGCACAATTTGGCATCTGTGTCGATCGTGAGCGTGATGACTTTCGGCGCGGTCGGCGCGCTCGCGATATCTTTACGCAAGACGGCGAGTAATCCCGCGACGTCGACGAGTTCTGCGCCCGCCGATTCGGGATGGCCTTCGATACGCGACAACTCAAGCAAATCGTCGATGATTCCGCGCATGCGATCGGCTTGTCGTCGCATCTCGCTAATCGGTTCGCGCCAGGTTTCCGCCAACTGAGTGTCGTCGCCCAGCGCTTCCAGATAACCGCTCACCACGGTTAACGGCGAACGCAACTCGTGCGATGCGTTCGCGACAAATTCCTTGCGCATCGTCTCAAGCATTACCTGATGGCTAACATCCCGCACGATCAGCAGTCGCCGCGGCGCATCGCGGGTGTATACCAAGTACACCGAAATCCATCGACCGGATTCGCCCGGCATCGGCACAACGGGAGAATCCTCGCTAGCTTCACCGCGTTGCGCACGTTGCAAGTACTCGACGAAGTCTGGGTGACGCAACAAATTCTCGATGCGAATGCCGAAATCCCGTTTGCGCTTAAGCTTCAACCACTGCGCGGCGCGTTGGTTGAACCAGACGATTTCGTTTTCCAGATTAAGCAGTACAGCGCCGTCGGGCATTGCCGTAGTGAAACGGCGAAATTCCCGCAATAGATCGAACACTCGCTGCTTATGAAATTGCTTGCGCCGATCGATGCGAGTGACGGTCGCAATGATGTCGCCCCACACTCCTTCGTAGTCCGGCGGATCTTCGCGACGCCGGCGGTGCAACCACCGATCGATACGCAAGAGCTTCCAGACATTCACACCGGTAACGACGGCCAGCACAACGAGCGTAACGAGAAATGGATACCCGAGAAACCAACCGACAGCAAGCGCCAGAAGCAGCACGCTTCCAACCGCTAGCAACAAGCGCCAGGCGCTACTGGAAACGATGCCGGCCATGATCGACTCCCATCAATTGCGACTGGTCAAATGCGCCTGATTAGATGCCGCTGTTCAATTACGATTGCAGCTCGCTCGAATCATTCGTCGCGCGTGGAAAAACGATAACCGGAACCGCGCACCGTTTGAATGAAGCGATCGAAGCCGTGATCTTCCAACGCCTTGCGAAGACGACGAATATGGACATCGACAGTGCGCTCCTCTACATAAACATCGCCACCCCACACTCGATCGAGCAATTGCGCGCGACTAAAGACGCGCTCGGCATGCGTCATGAAGAACGCCAATAGGCGATACTCGGTCGGTCCCAATGCTACCGTGCGTTCTCCGACTAACACGCGTTCGCTCGCGGTGTCGAGCACTAACCCGGCTTTGTCGATAACTTCATCGCTGTTACCGGCCACCGCACGACGCAACACGGCATTGATGCGCGCCAATAGCTCGCGCGGTGCAAAAGGTTTGACGACGTAGTCGTCGGCGCCGCCATCCAGTCCCGCTACCTTATCTTGTTCCTCGGCGCGGGCCGTTAACATG
>JAYTQU010000114.1:0-16962 GCA_043746555.1 Pseudomonadota bacterium
CTTGCGCGCACCGCTTATTGCCTTTTGTTGCTCGATATAGGGAATCAAGTGCGCGACTGCTTTCTTCATCACGCGCGCCGATTTCACGACCTGCGGCAAAAACATTTTCCCCGCACCGAACAAATCGCCGACGACGTTCATGCCGTCCATCAACGGACCTTCAATCACATCGAGCGGTCGCGTGGTTTGTTGACGCGCCTCTTCGGTATCGGCAACCACAAACTCATCCATGCCTTTGATCAGCGCATGTGCGAGACGCTTCGCCACCGGCCACTCGCGCCATGCGACGTCCTCAACTCGTTTCGCCGTCGCATCGCCTTTGTATTTTGTCGCGATATCGAGCAGCCGCTCCGTGGCATCGTTGCGACGACAGAGCACCACGTCTTCCACGCGCTCGCGCAATTCCGGCTTGATGTCTTCGTAGATCGCCAATTGTCCCGCGTTGACGATACCCATGTTCATGCCGGCCTTGATGGCGTGATACAAAAACACCGAGTGAATCGCTTCGCGAATCGGCTCGTTCCCTCGGAACGAGAACGACACGTTGCTGACACCGCCGCTAATCCAAGCGTGCGGACAGGTGTTGCGAATCTCGGCGGTCGCTTCGATGAAATCGAGCGCATAACGATTGTGTTCTTCGATGCCGGTCGCCACCGCGAAAATATTCGGATCGAAGACAATGTCCTCGGGCGGAAAGCCGACCTTCTCAGTGAGCAACTTGTAGGATCGTTGGCAAATACCGACTTTGCGCGCGACGGTATCGGCTTGACCTTTTTCGTCGAACGCCATCACGACCACGGCCGCACCGTAGGCGCGTACTTTTCGCGCATAGTTTAGGAACGACTCTTCGCCTTCCTTCATGCTAATGGAATTGACAATGCCCTTGCCTTGCAAGCATTTAAGGCCCGCTTCGATCACAGTCCACTTCGACGAATCGAGCATCACCGGTACGCGCGCGATATCGGGCTCAGCAGCGATCAAATGCAGAAAGCGCACCATAGCCGCTTCCGAATCGAGCATGCCTTCGTCCATGTTGATGTCGATAATTTGCGCGCCGCTCAGCACCTGCTGACGCGCAACTTCCAGCGCCGCGTTATAGTCGTTCGCTTCGATCAGCTTTCTGAATTTCGCGGAACCCGTGACATTGGTTCGCTCACCGACATTCACAAACAAACTATCCGCGCCGATATTGAGCGGTTCCAATCCCGACAAACGACAGCGACGTTCAATCTCCGGGATCTTCCGCGGCGGATATTTGCTTACCGCATCTTTGACATGCTTGATGTGCTCCGGTGTGGTGCCGCAGCAACCGCCGACAATATTCAAGAATCCGCTCGCGGCAAATTCGCGCAAGATATCGCCGGTCTCGCACGCCGTTTCGTCGTACTCGCCGAACGCATTAGGCAATCCCGCATTGGGATACGCACAGACATAAGTATCGGCAATGCGCGATAGCTCGTCGATGTAAGGTCGCAGCTCCTTGCCGCCGAGCGCGCAATTAAGACCGATCGTGATCGGTTTTAGATGACGCATCGAATTCCAAAACGCTTCGACGGTTTGTCCCGATAAAATGCGACCGGATGCGTCGGTTATCGTGCCGGAAATCATGATCGGCAAATCAAGATTCAATTCGTCGAGAACTTGACGAACCGCAAACCCGGCCGCTTTCGCATTCAGCGTATCGGTAATCGTTTCGATCAAGATAAGGTCCACGCCGCCCTCGATTAAGGCGCGCGTTGCATCCGCGTAGGTCGCGGCGAGTTGATCGAAGTTCACGGCGCGATAACCAGGATCGATCACGTTCGGCGAGAGCGACGCCGTTCTCGTGGTCGGCCCCATCGCGCCGGCGACGAATTTTATTTGGCCGGTGCGGGCCGTGTATTCGTCGGCGACTTTGCGCGCGATTTTGGCGCCCTCGATATTCAGCTCGCTGACTAAATTTTCCAATCGATAGTCGGCTTGCGAAATTGCATTCGCGCTGAACGTATTGGTCTCGAGAATGTCGGCACCCGCTGCAAGGAAGGCGTTGTGAATGCTCGCGACCCACGATGGCTGCGAGAGCACAAAGATTTCGTTGTTGCCCTTAAGATCGTGTCCCGACAATCGAAATCGATCCCCACGATAATCCGCTTCGGTCGGACGACGCGCTTGAAACATGGTCCCCATGGCGCCGTCGAGCACCAAAATGCGCTCGTTGAGTAGACGACGAAATTCGGCGATGCGTTCGGTGCGGGTCATGGTTGTGCTACTGGTTACCGGCAAGAACAAAGAACTACGCGGCGATAACTTTGGATGCTTGCGGCCGTACACCGAGCGCGTGGCAAATCGCATAAGTCAATTCGGCGCGATTGAGTGTATAGAAGTGAAACTCGTCAACGCCTTCGTGCGCGAGTTGTTGCACTTGTTCGATGGCCACGGCCGCGGCAAGCATGCGCCGCGTGTCGGCGTCGTCGTTCAATCCCTCGAAGCGATGACGTAACCAATCAGGTACGCACGTCGCCGTACGAGCGGCAAAGCGCAGCAATTGCGGCAGGCTGATAATCGGCATCAAACCCGGAACGATCGGTGCGGTAATTCCGGCTTTCGCACATCGTTCTCGGAATCGCAGAAAGACAGGCGTATCGAAAAAACAATTGGTGATAGCGCGATTGGCGCCGGCGTCGAGCTTTGCTTTGAGATTGTCCAGATCCGCTTCGGCGCCCAATGCTTCGGGATGCGTCTCGGGGTAAGCAGCGATTGAGATTTCAAAGTCGGCGATCGACTTCAGTCCAGCCACCAAATCCAATGCGTAAGCAAACCCTTGTGGGTGCGGTTGATACTGCGTGGTCCCTTGCGGCGGATCGCCGCGCAATGCAACGATGTGGCGAATACCATCGCTCCAATAGCCGCGCGCGATATCGAGCACTTCGTCGCGCGACGCACCGACACAAGTAAGATGGGGCGCGGCGACGAGATTGGTCTCGTGCATTACGCGGGTCACGATATTGTGTGTACGCGCACGAGTCGAACCGTCGGCGCCGTAAGTGACCGACACGAAGCGAGGCTTGAGCGGCGCAAGTCGTTCGATGGACGCCCACAACGTTTTTTCCATCGTCTCGTCTTTCGGCGGAAAAAATTCGAACGACACGCCGACGGGTCGAGCGAGCCGAATGAGATTTTCGTGAATACCATCGCGAAGCCGTTGCACTGACATGAGTTTTACTCTTTCGTCTTCAGACTAAAATTACACCGCTTCTTGCTCGACCGCCGGTGCGCGCGCAATCACCACCAACAAATGCGCGGACTCGGTATCGAATGGATTGATGCGCTGACATTGCAATTGCGCCTCTGAAAGCCAACTGCGCACCACTGCAAGCGGATTGCCTGCGACGCGATCGGCCAGCACATCGAATTCTTCAACCAAACACAAGCGTCCGCCCGCTCGTAACGTGCGTGCTGCTTCGACAATTGCTGCGACGGGCTGCTCGGATTCAGCCAACACACGATCCATCGTGACGGTATCGAATGCGCGATCGGCGAACGGCAGGCCGTACATGTCGCCGCGTCTGAAAAGGCAATGACTGAGCCCAGCGCTGTGCGTTTGCGTGCGCGCAATTCGCAACGCTTCGGTTGAAATATCGACGCCAACGGCACGCGTTGCGTTCGCGCCGAGCGCGCGCAAGATCATTCCGGTTCCTGTGCCAATGTCGAGCAGCTCGCCAATCGGCTCGCCGCCGAGTTCATCGACAATCACATCGTGCAATTGATCGAGCGATTGGCCGGCTATCGGTTTTGCGTTGACGCTATTGGCGACAGCGACCTTCACGCGATCGGCCAACACCGCTGCCATGCGGCGCTGGTCCGCTTGCAGTGTTGCATCTTCTTTCGCGATCAATGCCGACAGCTGTTGCGAGAATTTTTGGCCCACGCCGTGCGTGGCGACGCGGTAATAGACCCAATGCTCTTCGCGAAAGCGATCCAACAATCCGGCATCGCATAGCAATTTGAGATGCCGCGAAATGCGCGGCTGACTTTGCTCAAGCGCCGTGGAAATTTCGCCTACAGTGAGTTCCCCATGAGTCAACAACTCCAATAACCGCAGACGAGTCGGCTCAGCGGCGGCTTTGAGCGCGATCAACACCTTATCGAGTGATTCGGTCATGGCAAACGAATATAAAGATATCTTTAAGTTAATGGGCGAACTATACCGTGCGTCCCCGTCGGTTGGCTAGTGGGCAGGCCCATTCTGTGATGGTCGTAGGAATTAAGGCGCGAAAAGCCTGCCGCGGCGCTCGCCCACCCAAACACACACCCGCCCTCACCCTGCCCACACCTCGGATGGCGGTGCGTTAAACTTCGGCCCCTTTTTTACATTCAAGTCCCGACTACCCCATCCGGAGTAACCGACCTCATGATTCGCGACCAGGACATGCTCGACAGCCTTCTTACCACCATCGATCGTTTCGTTAATGAGCAATTGATTCCTCGCGAGCGCGAGTTGGTTGAGACGGGCGAGATGCCGAAGGACATCGCAACGGCGATGCGCGAACTCGGACTATTCGGTCTCACGCTGCCGGAGGAGTACGGCGGCATGGGTCTCACGATGGAAGAAGAAGTGATGGTGGCATTTTCACTGGGACGAACATCGCCGGCGTTCCGTTCGCTCATCGGCACCAACAACGGCATCGGCTCCCTCGGCATCGTGAGCCAAGGGACATCCGAGCAGAAGCAAAAGTATTTACCGAAACTTGCGGCCGGTGAATTGATCGGCTCGTTTGCGTTGACGGAACCGTCGGCGGGTTCCGACTCCGCCTCCGTAAAAACGCGCGCCGATAAACAAGGCGATCACTATGTACTCAACGGCAGCAAAAGATTTATCACCAATGCGCCGCATGCGGGCATCTTCACCGTGTTCGCGCGCACCGATCAAAGCAAGCCTGGCGCGGGCGGCGTCTCGGCGTTCATCGTCGAACGCGATACTCCTGGCCTGTCGCTGGGCGCGATCGACAAAAAGATGGGGCAAGCCGGATCGGTTACGTGCGATGTGATCTTCGACAATTGCCGCGTTTCCGCGAGTCAACTACTCGGCAAAGAAAACGAGGGCTTCAAGATCGCAATGAAGTCTTTGGATCGCGGCCGCTTGCATATCGGCGCAATCGCCACCGGCGCGTCGGATCGATTGATCGACGAATCGTTGCGCTTCGCCGCCGATCGCAGACAATTCGGCGAACCGATTGCGAACTTCCAACTTATCCAAGCGATGCTCGCCGACAGCAAAACCGATAGCTATGCCGCACGCTGCATGATTATCGACGCGGCACGCAAGCGTGACGCAGGCAAAGACATCACGCTCGAAGCATCCGCCGGCAAACTATTCGCCACCGAAATGGTCGGCCGCGTTGCCGACCGCGCAGTGCAGATCCACGGCGGCTCGGGCTACATTCAAGAATATGCCGTGGAGCGATTCTATCGCGACGTGCGCTTGTTCCGCTTGTACGAAGGTACATCGCAAATTCAGCAAATCGTGATTGCGAAGCGGATGCTTAAGGATTTGAACGGCTGAAGTTTCAGTACGCCGCCGTCGAAGCCTCCAGCGACTTAGTTTTGCGAGGGTTTGGAAATGCGAGTCAGGGCCGGGCTTCGTGACCATTGGAATCTCTGCGCTAGCACATCGACGTCAGTCGCGCGAACGCTCGCTAAAGAATTGTAGAGATGTCCACCTGTTGGTTTTCAAGCGTGACAAAATCCAGCTTCCACGGTCCAACAATTCTTAGTAATACTTTCACCGGGAGATCGCCATGAGCAAAGATTCGACAGCATCGCCTTCATCGAACGTATCGTCGCACGACAATTCCACGCACGCCCCATCGACCACGCGACGCGATTTTCTAAAAACTTCTTCGCTTACGCTTGCTGCAGCGCCTTTAATGGCCGGTGCGGTTTCGGCGCAGGAATCAAGCGCGGCTCGTCCGGTTGCGGGACTCGGTGGATCGGCCAGCGGAAAAATCTTTGTCGAGACCGAAACGATTTACGGCAAAGTCCAGGGATTGCAAACCGCGGGTGTAAAAGAGTTCAAGGGCATTCCTTACGGCGCGCCGACCGGCGGACGCAATCGCTTCATGCCGCCGAAAAAACCCGTCTCGTGGAAGGGCGTGCGCGAGTGTTTCGCGCATGGACAAATCTCACCGCAGTCGCCGGCCGATCTGCGCTCGGATTACGCCATGATGATTCACTGGGATTATCAACCCGGCGGCATGGGCGAGGATTGCTTGGTGCTCAATGTTTGGACGCCGGGCCTTAAGGACAATGCGAAGCGGCCGGTGCTCGTATCGTTTCACGGCGGCGGTTACACGACTGGATCCGGCAACGCCATCGGCTTCGACGGCGCGCAGCTTGCGAAGTTTGGCGATGTCGTGGTCGTGTGCGTGAATCATCGACTCGGCGCGTTAGGCTATGCACATTTTGCCGATATCGCGCCATCCGAATTTGCATACTCAGGCGTCACCGGCATCATGGACCTCACCGCATCGCTCGAATGGGTGCGCGACAACATCGAAAACTTTGGCGGAGATCCGCACAATGTCTTCATCTTTGGTCAATCCGGAGGTGGCGCAAAGACCAGCGCGATGATTGCCAATCCGGCCGCGAAAGGATTATTTCATCGCGCGGCCGTGCAAAGCGGCTCATCGCTGCGTTTCACCACACGCGAACGCGGCATGCAAGGCGCCGAAATGTTGCTGAAACAACTTGGGATCACCAAGGCGCGCATCGGCGATTTGCAAAAAGTTTCCTGGCAACAAATTTTGGAAGCACAGGCCGCGGCCGGACCACTCGCAAATTTTTCCCCGGTAATGGACGGAAAATACTTGCCGCATCATCCGTTCGATCCGGTTGCGCCGCCGGAGTCTGCAACGATTCCGCTCATCGTTTCGACGGCGCTTGAAGACGCCGCACTTGCGTTAAGCAACTTCGATTTGAACGATGCGGGGCTCAAGACAATTCTCGAACAGCGTTTCAAAGGCAAAGGCGCGGAGATTTTCGCGCTGTATCGTAAGTATTTTCCGCAAAAATCCGCATTCCTAGTACAGGCGATGATCTTCACCGATTCCGGCTTTCGACGCTCCGCCATCAAGCAGGCGGAACTAAAAGCGGCGCAAGGTAAGGCACCGATCTATATGTACCAATGGAATTGGCCAACCCCCGCTTATGGCGGTCGATATGGCGCGATTCACGGACTCGACGTCGGTGCAACTTTTCGCGAAGCCCGTGACGGCAACGACTTTGCGCGCATCGCCGATGAATTTTCATCCACGTGGGTCGCGTTCGCGAAAACCGGCAACCCGAATAACTCGCGCATTCCGCCGTGGCAAACCTACGATGCGCAGACTCGCGCCACCATGATCTTCGATACGCCGACGCGCTTGGAAAACGATCCGCGCTCGGAGATTCGCAAGTTTTGGGAGCAGATGCCGGCGGCAACCTCGATCGCGGGTTAGCCCTCGGCCGCGGATTAACTTAGGTTCGATCTTGCCGGTCTTGCGCCACGCGCAAGACCGGCAACGTTACACGAAGCTGTTTATCCGTTGCCTGAAACAATCGAAAAGCGATCGCCGAAGAGAAAACGCAACCACGATGGACCGCGCAGTCGCGACAGAAATCGCGTTGCGTTGCTCGGTCGATCGCGTCGTTCGAACGACAAACAGTGCGCCAACAATTTTGACGCACGACGTTTGACTCCCGGAATCGGGGTCAGCGCGAGATTCTTTTGTCGGGCCGTCGTTAAGCTGCAGCGTTGAAATGGGTGTTTGCCCGTTAGCAACTCGTACGCAATCACACCAAGCGGATACAGATCGTCGGCCGGTTGCGGCGTACCGTGCGTCGCCCACACATTCGCCGTGTACGCTTCCGAGTAAGCGCGCAATGTCATGGTATCGAGCAAGTCCATCGCCTCGTTGCTGGTCGGAAGGGCGTGAATCAATCCAAAGCTCATGATCTTTGGCGTGCCATCGTCGGAGAGAAACACCGCGTACGGACTTAAATCGGAATGTACGATGCCACGTTCGTGCGCGAAGGAGAGCCCGATGGCAACGCCTTCGATGATGGGCCAAGCCACTTCTTCGGACACGCCGACATTGCGCACCGCGCGAATGCGTTCGCCCAACCAACGGCCGAACAAAGGTTCCATCGTGACGAACATGCGATCGTTGTCGGTTTCGACGCCGTAAGTGGTCACGATGTTCGGATGACGAAGATTCTTGATCCTGGCGACGGCGATCTTCATCGCCATCAATGCTTGCGGTTCTCGTTTCAAATCGACAGCGATAAGTTTCAGCGTGAGTCGCGGATCGCGATGACCTTGGCGTTCGGCTTCGAGATCGACTGCGGAAAATACTTGGCCGATGCCGCCAAACCCAAGCTGCGCTTCGAGCCGATAACGACCCTTAATGACCGAACCCAACTCGATCGGCGGCAAAGCGGGCGTGACGCCCGGCATCGGTCGCGGCGGCGGCGCTAACGCCGGAATCTCCATAATGGATGTTACTTTCGCCGACGACTCGATATCATCTCTGGGGTCTCCGGGCGCGCTCCCTAAATGATCCCAAAGAAACGCACGCAATTGTTCGGGATTATCGATGCGCGTGGTTTCGATATTCGCAACCGATGCTTTCGATCCTGACGCTTTTGATCCTGGCGTGCGCAACACATCGCCGCGCAATTGAACGGATTTTGCGTCGGAGGATTGCGCCGCTTGATCCACTTTCGACGGCGCAAGCCACATGGTTTTTTCCGGCTCGAAGTTTTCCAACGCCTCGGTTAACGCGCGCCCGACAGTCGGCGTGATTTGTTGCTGCGTCACGCGCGCTTCGATCAACATCGGCCAAAGCTGAGTGCCGGCAGGATCGGCGCTAACGGCGATTGCAATGGCCCGACAGGCCTCGTCTAGAGTTCGCTGTCCGCCGATTACGGAATTCAAAATTTCGTCAAGTTGTGACGCCATGCTGTTCCATTCCTTTTTCGTTAATTTATTGGGCCGCGACTAACACAGGCGTTCGCGGCGTCCACTCGCTCCTTCATGGAGACGGCGAACGATGGATACATAATTCAAATCGCGAACAAAGAATAAATTGTCTCGCGACAACGAAGCGTGAACGGCTTCACTATGCTTTCGATTGTTGCGAGAGTGTCGTCTCGTTCTAATTATTTAGCGTAGGCGATGCGCGGTCATGACTTCAAAGTAAGGCAATGCGGCGGTCGCGAGTCGCTCAAGTTCGTCCGACAAAACCGCTTCACGCTCATTGATGCGCGCAGAGAATCCGGTCGATTGTTCGACCGTGGCCAACCACGCCGGCGCGTTTTGCCGTGTACGACGCCAACACCGCCTTCGGATCGCGAATGAGAAAGGCATTGCGACACTGGCGCAACCATTCGCGATCGATTTCCGCGACCATGTGATGTGTCATGTGTTTTTGATAGTAAATCGCTTGCCGTCGGTGCGCAGCGCTGCAAACGGTTCGCGTTCGCTTTTGGGTAAATCCGCTGCAACACGCATACTGCGAATGATCGCGTGTTGATCGCGTAGCCGGCCCTTAAGCAACGGATACCTAGTGTAGTCTAGTGCCGCCCGGTGCCGCTCCCGCCGCAAACAATCGAGTCACATCGACCGCGTCGAACTCGAAGGCGCGATTGCAGAAGTCGCAGCGCACTTCGACCCTCCCTTGTTCGGCCAATATGGCGCGCACTTCATCTTGTCCTAACGACTGCAACATACCAGATACTCGTTCATGCGAACACGTACAGCGAAAAAATACCGGCGAGGGCTCGAACAATCGCACATCGTCTTCGTTGAACAAGCGACGCAGAATTTCGCGATCGGACAGTTTGCTGAGTTCGTCATTCTTTAGTGTATCGCCGATAAGTTGCACTCGGCGCCACGCGTCGTCGCTGTCGACGGACTCGTCCTGCTGCGTGAGGTTTTTCCCGGCCGGCAATCGCTGCAACAGCATGCCCGATGCGCCGTTCTCATCGGCATGCAACCACAATCGAGTCGGCAACTGCTCTGAACTTTCGAAATACCCCTGTAAACACTGCGCCATACGGTTGCCGGTTAGCGGCACCACGCCTTGGTAACGACGCTCTTCGCCCACATTGTCGAGCGTGACCGTAAGCTGCCCTGCGCCCGACAAAACCGACAAATCACGTGAATCGATTAGCTCGCGATCATTGTCTTGCTTAAATCGCGCCAATGCACGCACACCCAAATTACTGGTGCATTGGGCGAGCAATAGATGCATCGGCCCCTGCCCTTGCAGTTGCAACGAAAGATGACCATCGAACTTTAACGTCGCCGCCAACAATACGGACGCGGCAACCGACTCGCCCAACGTATCGCGAATGGCGTCGGGATAGCTTCGATGCTCGAGCAATGCTTTCCACGACGTATCCAAATGCACCAGATGACCACGAATCGGCAGATGCTCGAAGACGAAACGATGCAGGCAATCTTTATCGGGCATGAGATTAAGTATTGGTGACGCGTAAACGGCCGGATTAAGAGATGAGCGAAACTTGCTCATCGCTCAGCAATCGCCACGGATCACCCGGCAAGTTTCCTCTTCAGCAACTCATTCACCTGCGCGGGATTGGCTTTGCCGGCAGTGAGCTTCATGACTTGACCGACGAAGAAGCCGAACAGCTTGTCTTTGCCGGAACGATAGTCGGCGAGCTGCCCCGGATTCGCCGTCATCACAGCGTCGATAACTTTCTCGATGGCGCCGGTGTCGGTGATCTGCTTGAGACCTTTCGCTGCGATAATCGCGTCAGCGTCTTTGCCATCGCCCCACATTGCTTCGAACACTTCTTTCGCGATCTTGCCGGAGATGGTGTTGTCGTCGATCCGCGCGAGCAAACCCGCCAGTTGCTTCGCGCTCACTTTCGCATCGGCAATGTCAAGCCCATCGCGATTTAAGAACGCAGAGAAGTCGCCCATCGTCCAGTTGGCTGCGAGTTTTGAAAGCGCTGAATTATTAAGCTCGGTCAGCACCGCTTCGTAAAAGGCGCCGATTGCTCGGCTCGAAGTCAACACACTCGCGTCGTACTCGCTCAGGCCGAAGTCGCGCTGATACCGCGCGGCCTTTTCGTCGGGCAATTCGGGCAATGTTTTACGCACCGACGCGATGAACGCATCGTCCAATTCGACCGGCAACAAATCCGGATCGGGGAAATAACGATAATCGTTCGCTTCTTCTTTGGACCGCAGCGTTCGCGTTTCGCCCTTATCGGGATCGAACAGGCGCGTTTCCTGACGAATAACGCCGCCGCCTTCGATCACTTCGATTTGTCGCGTCACCTCGTAGTTAATCGCTTTCTCTATAAAACGAAATGAATTGAGATTTTTGATCTCGCAACGCGTGCCGTATTTCTCCGCTCCTTTTTTGCGAACCGAAACATTGGCGTCGCAGCGAAACGATCCTTCCTGCATGTTGCCGTCGCAGATTTCCAAATACTGCACGAGCGTGTGAATCTTTTTTAGATACGCTACCGCTTCCTTGGCCGACCGCATATCCGGTTCGGAGACAATCTCAAGGAGCGGCGTGCCGGCGCGATTCAAGTCTATGCCGGTAAGTCCGTCAAAATCCTCGTGCAATGATTTACCCGCATCTTCTTCCAGATGTGCGCGCGTGATGCCGACCGTCTTCTTGACGCCATCGTCAAGCAGGATGTCCATCTTGCCCGCTGCGACAATCGGCAGCTCGAACTGGCTGATCTGATAACCCTTGGGTAGATCGGGGTAAAAATAATTTTTGCGCGCGAACACGGATCGCGTCGCGACTGCTGAGCCGGTCGCAAGACCAAACTTCACCGCCATGCGCACGGCCTCTCGATTCAATACGGGCAGTACTCCCGGGTATCCCAAATCAACTAGATTCGCTTGTGTATTCGGCGGCGCGCCGTACGCGGTGGGCGAACCGGAAAAGATTTTAGTGCGCGTCGCGAGCTGCGCGTGAATTTCAAGACCGATGACGGTTTCCCAAGACATGACTGACGTGATCCGTAGTGGCTAAAGCGATATAGATTGGAGCGCTGTAGATTGATGCGATAGCGATTACTGAAATGACGCCGGAATCTGCCGATGCCAGTCCGTTTCAAGTTGATAGCGGTGTGCGACGTTGAGCAACTTAGCTTCCGCAAAATGTGCGCCGATAATTTGCAAGCCGACAGGCAGTGCGCCCAAAAACCCGCAGGGAATCGACATGGCCGGGAGCCCGGCAAGATTGGCGCCGATGGTGTAGATGTCGTTTAAGTACATCGTCACCGGATCGTCAACCTTGGCGCCAAGATCGAAAGCCGGTGTGGGCGAGGTTGGACCCATCAGCACATCGACTTGCTTGAATGCACGCTCAAAGTCGTTGGCGATTTGTCGTCGCACTTTCTGCGCCTTTAAATAATACGCATCGTAGTAGCCGGCTGACAGCACATACGTGCCGGTCATGATCCGACGTTGCACCTCGGCGCCGAATCCTTCGCCGCGCGAGCGCGTATACAAATCCATTAAATCGCTTGGGTTTTTACAGCTATAGCCGAAGCGCACGCCATCGAATCGCGATAGATTGGACGAACACTCCGCGGGCGCCACGACATAGTACGTCGGCACCGACAGCGGCAGACTCGGCAGACTCACTTCGACGAGCTTGGCGCCGAGTTTTTCGTACACGGCCAGCGCCTCGCGAACCAACTTGCCGTTGGCAGCGTCGAGCCCTTTTTCAAAAAATTCCTTTACGAGACCGACTTTGAGTCCGGATAGCGGTTGATCGAGCGTCGCTGTGTAGTCGGGAACCGGGACGTCGACGCTCGTTGAATCGCGCGGATCGAATCCCGCCATTGCCTGTAATACCAAAGCAGCATCCTGCGCGGACAGTGCCAGTACGCCGGCCTGGTCCAAGCTCGAAGCGAATGCGATCATCCCGTAACGCGAGACGCGACCGTACGTCGGTTTGAATCCGGTGAGCGACGTCAATGCTGCGGGCTGACGAATCGATCCACCGGTGTCGGTGCCGGTTGCGACCGGCGACAAGCGCGCGGCGACGGCGGCGGCCGATCCACCGGACGATCCGCCGGGAACTTTTTTGACGTCCCACGGATTTTTCACGGGACCATACCAACTGGTCTCGTTCGATGAACCCATCGCAAACTCATCCATGTTGGTCTTCCCGATCATGACCATCCCCGTGTGCTTCAAGCGCTCGACCACCGTGGCGTCATAGGGCGACACAAAGTTCGACAGCATTCGCGAACCGCACGTTGTGAGTACGCCATCGGTACAGAAGATGTCTTTATGCGCCAGCGGCAAACCGGTGAGCGCACTACCTTTCGATTGTTGTATGTCACGATCGGCCTGTGCGGCGGCAGCGAGCGCGGCGTCGGCGGTCACGGTGATGAACGCGTTCAGCGCCGGATTGTGACGTTCGATTCGTTGTAAAAAGTGCCGCGTCAGCTCCACGCTGGAAAAGCGCTTGGCTTTGAGCCCCGCCGATAACTCGGCGAGCGACTGCTGATGTAATTCCCGATGTAACGCCGTCATTCGATAACCTTTGGAACCAAGTACAGATCGGCTTCGACACGCGGCGCGTTGCGTTGAAACTTTTCGTGAGCATCCGTTTCGGTGATTTGGTCGTCTCGCAGCCGCTGCGCCTGCCCCGCAAGCGGATGCGCCATCGGCTGCAGATCTCCCACATCGGCCGCGTTCAGTTGTTCGACGAAGGCGATGATCTTGGATAGGTTCGCCGCGTACGCCGACATCTCCCGTTCGGGGATCGCGAGGCGCGCTAGGTGTGCAATCTTGGCAACGTCTTTAGTATCTAAACTCATGGATGTTGGCGATCAGGATTCGGTTGGGGCGTCGTGACGGCAGAATGTCATCTGTCGTGCGGCTGTCGATCGGATGGCGAAAAACACGGAAAAAAACGCCGTGTCATGATACACGCAAAGCGTCGACGTAGCTTGCTGAAAGCACCACCCGTTGTTACAGTACACGTCGCCAAATTGCGCTCCAATTTACGCAGCAAACTACGCTTTAAGATGCGACCCTTTCTCGGACGAAACACTACATGTTCAAAAACCTCAGGGGTTACTTTTCTAACGACCTCTCCATCGATTTAGGCACCGCTAATACGCTCATCTATGTTCGGGGACGCGGCATCGTATTGAACGAGCCGTCGGTGGTCGCGATTCGCGAAGAACCGGGCCGCGGCGGCAAGAAGATCGAAGCAGTCGGCATGGAAGCGAAGAACATGTTGGGCCGCACGCCGGGACACATCACCGCCATTCGGCCGATGAAGGACGGCGTCATCGCCGATTTCACCGTCACCGAAAAGATGTTGCAGTATTTCATCGAGAAGGTGCACGGCAATCGCATGGTGCGACCGAGTCCGCGCGTATTGGTCTGCGTTCCATATGGTTCGACGCAAGTGGAACGTCGCGCGATTCAAGAATCCGCCGAAGGCGCCGGCGCACGATGGGTACGACTGATCGAAGAGCCGATGGCGGCAGCGGTGGGAAGTGGACTCCCGGTCCACGAAGCACGCGGTTCGATGGTACTCGACATCGGTGGCGGCACGTCCGAAGTCGCGGTCATTTCCTTAAACGGTATTGTCTATGCCTCGTCGGTCCGCATCGGCGGCGATCGGTTCGACGAAGCGATCATTAACTACGTGCGTCGCAACTATGGCATCTTGATCGGCGAAGCCACCGCCGAGCGCATCAAGATCGAAATCGGCTCGGCGTATCCGGGACAACAAGTCAACGAAATTTCAGTGAAAGGCCGCAATCTCTCCGAAGGCGTGCCGCGTAGCTTCACGCTCAACTCCAATGAAATTTTAGAAGCGCTACAAGAACCGCTCGCCGGTATCGTCGGCGCAGTTAAAGTGGCGCTCGAACAAACGCCGCCGGAATTAGGCGCCGACGTTGCGGAACGCGGTATCGTGTTGACCGGCGGCGGCGCTTTACTTCGCGATGTCGATAAACTGCTGATGGAAGAAACCGGCTTGCCCGTGGTGGTGGCGGAAGAACCGCTCACCTGCGTTGCACGCGGTGGCGGTCGCATGTTGGAGTTGATCGACGAACACGGGCCGGGCTTGTTCAATCTGGAATGAGGCCGGGGGTCAGAAGGCTACGCCCGCATTGGCCCGCATTGGCCCGCATTGGAATGAGTTCTTAGTCTTTACCCCTAGCCCCCAGTCAATCCCCCCAGTCCCACTCCCGATGTCCACTCTCTCCTCCGATTCGCGCCCAATCATCGGTCATGGGCCGTCGTTGTTTGCACGGCTGCTTTTTCTCGGCACGTTGTCGATCGGCATTATGGTGCTCGATCATCGTCAACACTACCTCGAAGTAGCGCGAAGATGGTTGTCCGCCACCGCGTATCCACTACAAGCGCTGATGCAGACGCCGCTCCAGGCTTACGACTGGATGACCGACAGCTTCGCCACCCGCGAACAACTCAAGCGAGAAAATCTGGAACTGCAAACGCAACTTCGCGTCGCGAATCTGCAATTACTACGCTCGGCCGCGTTGACGCAAGAAAATCTACAGCTCCGCGCGATTCGCGCGGCGTCCAGCGATATCAAAGCGCGCACGCTCATCGCGGAAATTATTCGTGTCGATCTCGATCCGCTGCGGCACCGGGTGTTACTCAATCACGGCGCACGCGACGGTCTATACAGAGGCCAAGCGGTGTTGGATGCGGACGGTGTCTACGGTCAGCTTACTCGTGTCGGCGAATACGCCGCGGAGGTCTTGCTGATTACCGACGCCGAGCACGCGACGCCGGTGCGAGTGAATCGCACGGGATTGCGTTCGATCGCGGTCGGTACCGGCGACTTCAACAAACTGCGTCTTCCATACGTGACTGCCGATGCCGATATCAAAGTTGGCGATCTTTTGGTGACGTCTGGACTCGGCGGCGTATTTCCGCCCGGCTATCCGGTTGCACAGATCAGTCAAGTGAGGCGCGACCCTTCGCAAACGTTTGCGGTCGTCGAAGCCAAGCCGATGGCTCGCATGGATCGCGCTCGCGAGCTGATACTGGTTTGGTTCGATGCGCCCGCCACCGCCGATCTTGATCAACCGATCGCGCAATCCGCCAAGCCGTCGAAAAAACCGGTATCCGACAAATGATCGGCGACGGACGCATTAGCGGCTGGCGCGTGTTCATATCGGTGATCGCCGGCCTCGCGCTCGCCATCGTTCCGTTACCGCATTGGCTACAAATTCTGCGCCCCGATTTCTTGCTCATCTTGGTGATCTATTGGTCACTCAAGTCGCCGCGCACTGCGGGAATGACGTTCGCCTGGATGTGCGGATTCGGCATCGACGTGATTCGCGGCGTAGTTCTTGGCCAGCATGCTCTCGCGTTCCTGGTCGTGGCCTATTGGACTCACCGCTGGCAATTACGCATGCGCATCTTCCCGATCTGGCAACAAGCCACTGCCGTTCTATTTCTATTGTTCATCTATCAGTTACTCGTATTCTGGATCGATGGAATCATCGGCGAAGAAGTAACGAGCTGGCTGCGTTGGCTGCCGATTCTGACCGGCGCGCTCACCTGGCCGTTCGTCGTTGCGACACTGGATACGTGGAACCGGAGGCGAAGATGAAGACGGGCAAGCCGGTCAACGGGCTGCTGGGCGCTGGCCAGACGAAAGAAGCGCCTCTCGCCTATCTGGCCGGCTTGCCGATTTTCCAGTTAGCCGATTAGCCGCTCGACATGCTCCACTCCGTCCGCATCAAAGATCACTACGCCGAACAACAGTTGTTCGTGCGTCGAGTGATGCTGACCGCCGGCGCGATTTTGGTTGCGATCGTCGCGTTGATCGGGCGCTTGATCTTTCTGCAAATTGTCAAACACGATTACTATCTCGGTCTATCGCTGGGCAATCGCGTACGCATCGAACCGCTGCCGCCAAATCGCGGGATGATTTTCGATCG
>JAYTQU010000115.1:0-6676 GCA_043746555.1 Pseudomonadota bacterium
TCGTCTTGCCGGAACCGGACGGACCCATCAGCGCCACGAACTCGCCTTTCTCCACTTGCAGATCGACACCGTGCAACACTTCGACTTTTTGTTTGCCGCGCGTGTAAGTCTTGACGATGTTGCTAAGTTCGATGGCGTGCGTCATGTCGTTCTCCGTACTGAAAATGTGTCGAATGCAAAATTCGGCGTTACTCGGTGATTTTGATTTTCGTTTGATCGCTGAGCAGAGTTAAATCGCCGACCGCGACGTTGGTTCCCGCTGTGAGCCCGGCGAGAATAATCTGCCCATCGTTGGTCTTTGCGCCTAAGCGCACGGCGCGACGTTCGACTTTGTTGTCGTTCACGATAAACACCACGCCGGTATCGCCGCCTTGGTCGCTCGAAACTTGCACTGCCTCGGGCGGGACGACCACGGCAGGCGCGGCAGTCATGACATCGCCGCCGGTCGGCTTGCTGTCGTCCAAGAACGAAACACGCGCGCCCATTTCCGGAAGAATGCGCGGGTCTTTCACTTTGAAGCCGACGCGAACTTTGACCGTGGCCTTGGCGCGATCCGCGGTTGGAATCACGGCGATGACTTCGGCGGGTATTTCCCAATCTGGATAGGCGTTGAGTTTCACGCTCGCCGGCTGCCCCGCTTTCACGCGATTGATGAAGTTTTCGCTCACATCGACTTCGAGCTCGAGCGAATCCATATCGACAATCGTGCCGATGCCGGTACGCGTAAATCCGCCGCCCGCCGACATGGGCGACACGATTTCGCCGGCTTGCGC
Source organism: Pseudomonadota bacterium (assembly GCA_043746555.1). Taxonomy (GTDB): domain Bacteria; phylum Pseudomonadota; class Gammaproteobacteria; order Steroidobacterales; family Steroidobacteraceae; genus CAZQYC01. The sequence goes on from JAYTQU010000115.1 coordinate 774, forward strand.
GGCACGGACGGTGACCACGCCGGCGTACGGCGCGCGAATCACCGTGTCGTTGAGATTCTGTTTTGCGATGGCCACTGCGGCGCGCGCGACCTCTTCGCCGCTCTTCGCAACAGCAAGTGACGTGCCTGCAGCGTCGTATGCGGCTTTGGCCGTATCGAAGGTTTGCGCGCTGATGACGCCTTCTTTGATTTGCTTTTGGTTGCGTTCGAAAGTAGGTCCGGCATTGTCGAACGCGACTTGCGCGGCATGCACGCTTGCTTGCGCTTGGTCGACCTGCGCCTCAGCCTGTTCGTACGCCGTACGGTAGTTGGAATCGTCGAGTCGCGCGATGATTTGATCTTTGTCGACGTGTTGACCTTCGTCAATTAGCACTTGCATCACTTTGCCGGTGATCTTCGACGACACCGTTGCTTGACGACGCGCGACGATATAGCCCGACGCATCGAGTGTGGATGCACCGCGTGCCACAGTAGCGCCCGCGATTTGGCGTGCGGTCGCGACTTTGATCGGAATGCCGGAGGGCCACATCTTCCATGTGACGATGCCGGCCAAAATCAATATCGCAACCGCCGCGCCTCCCAAGATCAAGCCGCGATTGGAGCCGTCGCTTTCCGGCTCTTCAGTCCGATCGATGCGCAATTGATTGAGAAGCGTTGTCTTATCGTCCATCTCGGAAATCCCCATGTCGGCGTTTTGGTCGGCGTTTTGGTCGGCTGCCTGGTCGGTTGACTGCTCGGGTGCCTGCTCGATTAAATGCGCGGCTGAATGATTACCGCCCATGATTACTTTCAGGTTTGGTTTCACCGACCATTCTAAATCGCCGCTGCCAAGTTTGCGCGATTCGTTATTCAACCTAGAAACGGCAGTTGGACGCGGTGCAGAGTGCGTTATGGATGCGGCGAGACAAGGCGCAAACCGCAGCGAGGCTGTATACACCTCGCGAGGATTTGTAACGTCGTATCGCCGCATCCAGAACGTGCTATGCGCCCCATGTAATGAACTTGGGCGGCTCACCGCGCGGGTGAACATCAACGCCACGAACTGCTTCATTGGAATCACTTACTTCAAGGTGAAGCGAAGCGGTCAACTGCCGTTTCTAGGTTCAATGCGCTATCCAACTTGTTGTCGGCAGAGTTCGCGGCCGTTGCGGACATGGAGTTCCCCATTTCTGTTTTGCCAATTCGACGCAGCGCATCCGCAAAGGGTTGCATTCGACGTCAGGGTGGCAAAGGTAGCGGCTCGATGAGCCGACACGTTGAGTTTGTGACAAACGGCGCCAAAGCGGGCGCGAGTGGCGCGGCGCGAGAACCAACCGATGGGCTTTTGAGTTACTCCGACTCCGCGAGCGGGTGTTCCGCCAGCGACGCACGGCGTTTACGATTGGCTTCGCGCTTGAGCGACTTGATATGAACCAAGTAATCGCTCAGTTCCATGCTCGATTCGATTCTCGTTTCCGGCGGATAAATGGGCGCACCCAAGGCGACGCGATTGACGTCGCGCGCGTCGTTTAGTTGCGTCATCCACGCGATCGCGACGCCCACGGCGAGCGGCAGCGTGATTGCAACGATCGCCGTTGTGCGCGTCGTGAGTTGCGTCGCCTTGCGTAAATGCAAGTAAAGCGCGCCGATGATCGCAACGACCACGCCGCCGACGCTCACTCCCGCAAGCCAACGCCAACCGGTTGCGAATACGCTTAAGCTCAACAACCAACTGCCCCACAAGCACACCGCGATCGTGTTCGCGGCGATGGCGATGTGCGTTCGCAACGTCCATATGCCATGTGCGAAGCGCGTGATCAATCCCCACATACCGATCCAGACGCCAATGACAACGCCGGTTCCAAGTACCGCGAGAAAAATTCGCGGCGCTGCGGGTTCGGGCGCAGTGATCCATTGATCGAACGCCGCGTAGCCGAGACTTAAGATCGCGCCGATCGCGGCGAGTAACGTACTATGACGCTGTAATGCATCGCGTCGGAACAATCGCTCCGGCACGAGTGTCGTGTGCGCGGTGCGGATGCGAACGCGTGTGCGGCCGATAATAAGCCGCCCTTCGGCAATCGTCGCGACACCGTTCACGCGTCGCCGATCGAGCCGAGTGCCATTGCGGCTACCGAGATCGCGTATCTCGACGCGACCGTCTTCGAGTAACGTGATGGTCGTGTGTTCGGCGGCGGCATGCACATCGTCGATCACGATGTCGCACGCGACGCTACGGCCGATCTTGCAACTGCTTCCCACTGTCGTCAGTCGCAAACTGGCATGAAGGCGATGATGCGTATCGAGCACTTCGATGAGCGCCGTCGGAATCGGTGTAGTCGTTGCAGTCACGGATTCCATTTCATGCTCTCAAGGTAACGTCGCACGAAATCGAGGCCGGGTTCGAACGCGACGCCCCGCAATTCCAAACTGCTCACCACCGCGCGCTGCGATTGATGCACGCTGGCGACGGTGAGTCCGATGTCGTAAAGACTCGCGAACATTCGGTATTGGCGCACACACGTTACGACTTTTGCGTCGAAGCCGTTCAGTGCGACGATGGCGTCGCTGCACGTGAAAGCCGCGACGTATTTATCCGAACCGTACCAACTGGGCGTCGCCATCACGCGATTGACTCGATCGGCGAACTGCAATGCGTTCAACTTATCCGATTCGAGCAAGCGATGACGAAAGCGCAGATCGCCCATTTCCAGTCCGCGCTCGACATACACGCCGACGCGAGCCGCGCAACCGATGGCTTCTATTTGCAGCGACTTACTGGGATCGGCGCTGCCGTCCGAATTACATTCGACATTCGGCGCGAATTTGTCGGGCAACGTGAAGCTGGAGGATTTTTGCGTCGCGATCTGTGCCGGAACGGTCGCGAAGACGGAAGCTTGATGCGCAAAGAGTTGCGTCGCGACTTGTTCGCGAGCGGCAGCAGCCTTGATCGGTTGCGCGGCGCGCGCCAGCAACGGCGCAATGTGTTTGGCCGGCACAACGAAACTCACCGACTGCTTGCCCGTGAATACCGAAACATTTACGCCGTACACCGCGCCCGACGCATCGAGTGCCGGCCCGCCCGACATACCGCCGTTCATTGCGCCGGAATAGTAGATGCGTTGCTCGAGACTGCTCTCCACCAAACCGTTTGCGACGCCTTCGGTGATCGTGAGCCCCAACGAAAGCGGAAAGCCGATGGAGTAGGCGCGTTCGCCCTTGTTCGGAATCTGCGTGCGAAGTTTTAACGGCGGCGGCGTGAAACCCGCGGTTTTGACAATCGCAAGATCGTGTTCGACATCGACGGCATAAACGCGCAATAGTCCGGTGGATCCGTCGAACGCGAGATACTCCAATCGATACTGCTTTGGATAAAGCACCGCTTCGGCGACCACGTGATAGTTCGTTACGATCAAACCGTTGTCGTTGGCGGCAAAGCCGCTACCGTGAAAGGCTTCGGATTTGCTGTCGCCGAAGAAGCCGAGAATTTGCACCACCGAGTCGCGTGCGCGATCGAGACGAATTCTCGCGGCGTTGGATACAGGCTGCGTCAGTAATTCGGAGTCGCCGCCTTCATTGTCGAGTGCGACGTTGGTTTCCGGCGTTGGCGTTTGGTTAATTGTCGGTGAATGCACCGATGTTTGAGCGGGCGCTTTTGCCGGAGTCTCGGCGGGCGCACAATAGTTCGCCAGCGACAAACAAGCGGCAAACAAAGCGACGGCAGCTGTCTTCGGCATAAAATGTCCGTGACCTGTGCGGAAGAAGCCGCACTCTACGCCCCGACTATACGCCAGAGATGCATTCGGATTAACGAGACAATTCCCGCAAATTTCTCGCCGGTTGATAGTTTCTCGAAATTACGCGTGATCGTCGAACTGCAACTCCGCCAAGCGAGAATACAACGGACTGCTCTTAACTAATTCCGCATGCGTGCCGATGGCCGCGATGCGTCCATGATCCATGACGACGATGCGATCTGCTTTGAGCACGGTGGCCAAACGATGCGCGATGATAATCGTCGTGCGATGTTGCATGAGTCCTTCGAGCGCCTCTTGCACGAGCCGTTCGCTTTCGGAGTCGAGCGCGCTGGTCGCTTCGTCGAGTAGCAAGATGGGCGGGTCTTTGAGAATTGCGCGCGCGATGGCGATGCGCTGGCGTTGCCCGCCCGAGAGTCGCGTGCCGCGTTCACCCAAAAAAGTGTCGTAGCCTTGCGGCAATTGACAAATAAATTCGTCGGCCGCCGCGGCGCGGGCTGCTGCTTCGATCTCATCGTCGGTGGCGCTCGGTCGGCCGAAACGAATGTTTTCGCGCGCGCTCGCGCCGAACAACACCGTGTCTTGTGCGACCAAACCGATGCGCGATCGCACGGCGCTGGGATCGGCTTGCGCGATATCGACGCCATCGACAATCACTTTGCCTGCGGCGGGATCGTAAAAGCGCAGCAGCAGTTGAAACAGGGTGCTCTTGCCGGCGCCGGAAGGTCCGACTAACGCGACGGTTTCGCCGCGCGCGACTTGCAAACTGATGTCGCGCAGCGCGTAGTCATCCGGTCGTGAAGGATATTTGAACGACACATGATCGAGTTGCACTTCGCCGCGACTTGGGCTGGGCAGCGATTGCGGGTTAGCAGGCGCAACAATCTTGGGCGTTGCGTTGCGAAGTTCCAGCAAGCGCTCCATCGCGCCGGATGCGCGTTGCATTTCGCCGACCATTTCGCTCAATCCCGCAGCCGACGAGCCGACCATGACGGCATAAATCAAAAACTGCGTCAGCGTGCCGAAAGTAAGCGCGCCTTTCATCACGTCGTGCGCGCCGATCCAGAGCACGGTCGTGATGCCGCCGATCACCAACGTTGTCGCCAACGCCACCAAGATGGCGCGAATGCGAATGCGTCGTACTGCGACAAGAAACGAATCGTTCACCGCCTTCGAGTATCGAGTGGTCACCAATGACTCCAGCGTGAATGCTTGCACTGTCTGCATGGCGTTCAACGTTTCGCCGGCGAGACTACTGGTGTCGGCGACACGATCCTGCGATGCGCGCGACAGCCTGCGCACCGCGCGACCCAAAACCATGATCGGCAACATAACCCCGAGCAGCACGAAGACAATCATCAAGGTGAGACGAACGCTCGTCGTCGCCATCAAAATCAGCGCGCCCACGACGCCGACTATCGAGCGCAAGATAATCGATAGATTCACGCCCGCGATGCCTTGCACCAATGTGGTATCGGTGGTGAGTCGCGACAGTACTTCGCCGGTGCGCGTTTCCTCAAAGAAGGTGGCATCCATGCGAATTACGTTGCGGTATACGGCATCGCGAATGTCGGCCACTACGCGCTCGCCAAGGCGCGTGACCAACGAATACCGAATCGCAGCGAAGACGCCAAAGGCCACCGAGATGGCGAGGAACAACACGAAGTAGTGATCGATATCTTTGAGACTTCGTGTGGCAAGACCCTGATCGATCAGACTGCGCGCAGAAAAAGGAATGGTGAGTTGCGCCGCCGACGCCAGCAACAAGAAGGCAATCGCCAGCGCCAATGTACGACGATAGGGTTTGAGATACGGCCACAATTCGCGCAGCGGTTGCAGCGATTTAGCTTTCGGGCGATCGGCGGGATTGTCGGGCATGGTAATGATTCGGCTGGAGGTTGGAGGTTAGAGGGCTATGCGATTTCTGTTTCTTACCGCCAGCTCCCGGCCACCAGTCTATTCTGTTTCAATGTAGTAAAGATCAATCGACTTGCCTACTCGCGTCACCGGTCGATACGCGTTGAGCCAGTCGAACCCTCCGTCTTCGCTTTCGGTTTCCTTGGCGAGCAGACTGACGGCGATCCATCCTGTCGCCGGATGGTGAGGCGACAGAAAGGTGTAGGAGGGGAACCCTTCGAGTTGCAAGTCGGATGTGCCGCGATACACAAAG
>JAYTQU010000116.1:0-19183 GCA_043746555.1 Pseudomonadota bacterium
TTAGCCGCCGGGGTCGAAATCACGTTTGGAGCTTAGGAGCAAGGTCATGAGTAACTCGAATATCAACGTCACTGCCGATGCAACGATCGCTCGCGCCAAGAGCACCCATTATGCCGTCAGCACGTTCGCTGCGGTCGTGTATGCGGTGGTGTGGTTGTTAGCGAGTGGCGCGCACGCCGAATCCAAAGTGCAGGCGGAATACACCGTGTTGCCGGAACTGATCGTCACCGGACATCGCTCGGATAATTACGCGATGCTGCCGGCGATTGTTGTCGAAGGCGTGCGCGATACAGTTGCTTCCACTGTGGTACTCGATCCAATCGTCGTAACCGGTCAACAAGATAGCGATGGTGTACGAGTGGCCGCAACAAATGTCGGCTACACCGTCCCTGCCGCCGGATTTAGCGCGAACACAAAACATTACGGATACGTTGCGAAGGTGAACAACTGGTTACGAGCCGCGCTGTTAAAGTAAGCGCAACGCTTCGAAGAACAGCGATCACCGCAACGCAAACTCTACGAGATCCTTCATGGACACCAACTGGAACGACAACCAACCCATCTATCGCCAACTGCGCGATCGAGTGGTCCATATGATCCTCGACGGCACACTCAAAAGCGGCGACGCCTTGCCCTCGGTGCGCAGTGTCGCGGCGGATTACCGGGTTAATCCGCTCACGGTATTAAAGGGATATCAACAATTGGTGGACGAATCGTTAGTCGAAAAACGGCGAGGGTTGGGTATGTACGTGATCGAAGGCGCACGCTCGGCGCTATTAAAAGACGAGCGACAAAAATTTCTTGACGACGAATGGCCAAAGATTTACGCGACCATTCAACGATTAGGATTGAAGCCCAGCGAGCTACTGTCGCCTGGCGAAGGCAAAACAAACAAAACCGGAGAGGGTGCATGAGCACGCTGATCGAAGCACGCGGATTGAGTAAGCACTACGGTAAATCGACGGCACTCGCCGGTGTGGATTTCCGTATCGAGGAGGGTCGCATCGTCGGTCTAATTGGGCCGAACGGCGCCGGTAAAACAACTGCGCTCAAGGCGATCCTCGGACTGGCATCTTACGACGGCGATCTCAATGTACTGGGATTAAATCCTTATCGCGAACGGCATCGCTTGATGCAAGAAGTCTGCTTCATCGCCGACGTCGCCGTGTTGCCGCGCTGGTTGCGCGTTAACCAAGCGGTCGATTTCGTCGCGGGTGTGCATCCGCGCTTCAATCGACAGCGCGCGGAGGCGTTTCTGGCCAAAACCGACATCAAACCGCGCAGTCGTGTGCGCGAATTATCGAAAGGCATGGTCACGCAATTGCATTTGGCGCTGATTATGGCCATCGACGCAAAACTATTGATTCTCGACGAGCCCACGTTGGGCCTCGACATCATTTATCGAAAGCAGTTTTACGACACACTGCTCAACGACTACTTCGACGGCAATCGAACTATTCTGGTGACGACACATCAAGTCGAAGAGATCGAGCAGGTGCTTACCGATGTGATGTTTATCAATCACGGGCGAATCGCGCTCGATTGCAGTATGGACGACATTGCACAGCGCTTTGTCGAACTGTTCGCCAACGCAGCGCACGCGGAAGCGGCCGGCAAGTTGAATCCAATATCGACGCGACAAGTGTTCGGCCGCAGCGTGATGCTATTCGAAAATGTGGAACGCGAAAGACTTGCCGCGTTCGGCGAACTTCGCACGCCGTCGATTGCCGATATATTCGTCGCCAAATTGTCGCCCGCTCACGCGACAAACCAAACGCTGAATCACGGTACTCTGAATCAAGGAGTCGCAGCATGAACGCCGTTGTCGAAAACATTAGTTCCGCGTTCAGCGGTTGGTCGGGTCGCACTTTTATATGGCTGATCAAGCGCGAGCTTTGGGAGCATCGCAGCCGTTTTCTGATCACTCCGCTGGTCATTGGCGGCGTAATCATTCTCGGTGTCCTTTATGCGTTGACGATAGCCACGCAGTTTCACGGTAGTCATATCAGTATTAACGGTATGGCCGGATTTGAATCGGGTGGTGCGTCGCCGACCATTCATAGCGCGGCGCAGTACGCTGTGTACTTGATCTTCTCGGTGCCGTTCTTGCTGGTGACCTCGTTGGTGACGGGCTACTACGCGCTCGATGCGCTGTACGCCGATCGTCGCGATCGAAGCATCCTGTTCTGGAAGTCGCTGCCGATCTCCGATTTGGAAACGGTCGTATCGAAACTCACGATTGCATCAATTGTTGCACCCATAATTGCGATGGCCGTCTCCATCGTCACGCAGGTAGTGGTTTTCGTGGTGATCAGCATCGCGCTTGTCACACATGGCCATTCGGCTGCGCCGCTATGGGTTCAGATTCCGATACTCGAAAATATTGCGATGGTGTTGTACGCATTGGTGGTGATGGCGCTTTGGTATCTGCCGGTTGTGGCTTGGTTCCTTTTGGCGTCGGCTTGGGCGCAGCGCGCGGTGTTCCTCTGGGCGACGGTGCCGATCGGTGTCGTCTGGTTTTTGGAGCGCCAAACGCTCGGAACGAATTATGTGGGCGAATTACTAAGGTCGCGTCTTGGCGGTGGATTTAAATTGGCGATTACGACTTCGCGAGAGCTATTCGAAAATAGTGGCATACACATGGCCGGTGTCGCCGAACAGACTGTGCGAGGCGGGAGCCAGTTAGCTACATCGCTGCACTTTAGCGACGTCATTACTCCGGGTGTTTTCTTCTCCAGCCCGCAGTTGTGGCTTGGTCTCTTGGCGGCCATAGCGCTCGTTGCTTTGACCGTGTGGGTGCGCCGCTATCGCGATCCCGCTTAACAATGATTAGCTAATTCTACTTTGACAGGTTGCGCTGAAGCGCGCGGTGCGGCGTTGCAACGGCCTGAAAAATACTCACGTACTGCCGTGTACGTTGCGCTTTTTCAGGCCGTTGCGCCTTGCCCCGCATCGCTTGCTCCGATAGTGACAAAGTAGAACTAATCAGGGACGGTCGAATTGGGCACCGGCTCGCACAAATCCGTGCGCAAGCCGGTGTCGCTCGAGCGCCGACTCGCCTATGATCATCACTCTCGTGCGATGAATAGGTGGCAGCATGTATCGGATAGTGTGGGAGTTCGACGCAAGACCGGATCAGCTTGAGAAGTTCGAGCAGGTTTACGGCCCCGAGGGACAGTGGGCGAAGTTTTTTCGCAACAGCGCCGACTATGTGAGCACAGAATTGTTTCGCAGTACGGTCAGCGCCCATCGCTTCGTGACGCTCGATTGCTGGCGCTCGCGGGCAGCCTACGAAAGCTTTCGCAAGAGTTATGGCGAAGAATATAGTCAACTCGACCAGTGGTGCGAGCGCATCGTGGCTCACGAACGTACGCTCGGTGTCAGCGACGATGGCAAGGATTGATAGCGATGGCGTAGACTCATCGTCATGGCGCTATTACTCATTGAAGACGATGTCGAGACCGCACGTTTAGTGTGCGAGGGATTGGTTGAGTCTGGGTTTCAAGTTGAGCACGCTGTGGACGGGCGACGCGGCTTGGAGCGCGCACTCGAAGGTTCGTGGGATGTGATCATCGCCGATCGAACATTGCCGGGACTCGACGGGGTCACCATCGTACAAACGTTGCGACAGCGCGGTGTTGTTACGCCGATCCTCATGCTCAGTGCGCTGGGCGATGTAGACGATCGCGTGCTCGGTCTGAAAGCCGGCGGCGACGATTATCTGCCCAAGCCGTATGCCTTCTCCGAATTGCTGGCGCGCATCGAAGCGCTGTTGCGGCGTGGGGCGCGCGGAAGTTCGTCGGGCGCGACGCGCATGCAAGTCGGAGAGTTAAACGTCGATCTCGTGCAACGACGTGTGCAGCGTGGCGATCGCACCATCGAACTGACATCGCGAGAATTCGACTTGTTGGTGTTTTTGATGCGGCACGTGGGCGAAGTGGTGACGCGCAAGATGTTGCTTGAGCAAGTATGGGACATGCACTTCGATCCGCAAACTAACGTGGTCGATGTGCACATGAGTCGCCTGCGACAAGCGATCGATCGCGGCTTTGCGCATCCGCTCATTCATACGGTGCGCGGCGCGGGCTATCAGCTGAGCGAGTAGGTTGAGCGAGAGTATTTAGCCTCGGAAAAAAAGCGCCGGAGGTCTCACAAAAAAAAGCGCCGGAGGTCGCTAAGCGATCTCCGGCGAGTGCTCCAGCGTTCCAAAAGGGGGAGAACGAACGCTGTCTGAGTGAAAGATTACTCCATCAGACTGCGCCAAATATCGGGAGATTCCCTTAAAACAGATTAAATCCGCTTAATGTTGGGGTGGCGTATACGATTCGCGAAAAGAAAGGTTAGGCGATTGCGTAGCGATTGTGAGCAGCATCGGCGGCCGCCTCATAGCCGCGTCGGCGTTTGGCAACTCGGCGCCGACTTTGCGCGGTGTCGCGATACAATTGCAATCCAATTGTCGCTTCGCGTTACTTCCAGAGTCTATGACGCAGTCGCCGTATCAGCAGCTCGAACAAGAGTTTCGCCGTCTGTTCGCATTTCGCAGTGCGAGCAGCATTCTGCATTGGGATGCAGCGGTGCTGATGCCGAAAGGCAGCGCCGATTTACGTGGCGATCAACTCGCGGCGCTCGAAATCGAAAGTCATACGCTCTTGACGTCGCCGAAAGTGTCGCGCTTGCTTGAGCGCGCCGAAGCCAATCCGAATTCGCTCGACGATTGGCAACTTGCCAATCTGCGCGAGATGCGTCGCGCTCGCGATCACGCCATTGCTACGCCGCACTCGCTGGTATCGCGATTGGCAAAGGCGACTTCGACCGCGGAAGTTCAGTGGGTGGAAGCGAAACAGAAGAATAGTTTCGCGCTGTTAGCGCCGCATCTCGAAGAAGTGGTCGGATTGGTGCGCGATAAAGCGAAATTGCTGGGCAAGGCGCTCAATCTTGCGCCATACGATTCGCTGATCGACGAATTCAGTCCCGGTCTCAGTGCCGCGGAAATCGACAGATTATTCACCACGCTCACGCGCAAGTTGCCGGGCCTCATACAAGAGGCGATCGATCGGCAGGCGAAAGCGACGCCGCTTGAAATCGCCGGCAAAGTCACGTCGCTCAAACAGCGGCAGTTGGCGTTGGAGTTGATGAAAGCGGTGGGATTCGAATTCGAGCGCGGTCGCTTAGATGAAAGCGAACATCCATTTACCGGCGGCATTCCCGGCGACCTTCGCATCACTTCGAATTTTGCACCGAGCAATGCATTGTCCGGATTGATGGGCGTGATTCACGAGACTGGCCATGCGATGTACGACTTCGGATTGCCGCAAAATTGGCGGTCGCAACCGGTGGGTCACGATCGCGGCATGGTGATGCAGGAAAGCCAATCGTTGTTGCTGGAGATGATCATCGGCCGCAGTCGACCGTTTCTGAACTATCTACAACCCTTAATTGAAAAATACTACGGCGTGAATGGCCCCGAGTGGCATACGGATAATCTGTATCGATTACTCAATCGCGTGCAGCGTAGTTTGATTCGCATCGATGCGGACGAACTAACTTATCCTAATCATATTATCGTGCGCTACGAGTTGGAGCAGAAATTACTCGCGGGCAGTTTGCGCGTCGCGGATTTGCCGACGGCATGGAACGAGGCAATGGAGCGTCGCCTCGGCGTGCGACCGACTTCGGACGCCGAAGGTTGTCTGCAAGACATTCACTGGGCCGGCGGCGCATTCGGCTATTTCCCATCGTATGTGTTGGGCGCCATGATCGCGGGGCAACTCTATGAAAGTCTGCGCAAGGATTGTCCGACTCTAGAGGACGATCTCGCTGCCGGTCGCTTTGCGGGAATTTTCCATTGGTTGCGAAAGAACGTTCACAGCTTTGGCAGCAAAATCAGCACGCCCGATCTAATTAAAGGCGCTACCGGCAAGCCGCTATCGGCCAATGCATGGTTGCGTTATGTGGAAGCGAAGTATCTAACTGCGTGAGGGCGTGAGATCGCGAGAGCGGAAGATGGTGAGATCGTAAGAACAAACTGATCCTTGACATCTTGTAGCGGTTACGATTTCCTCCACGCACTCACGCACTCACGCACTCACGCACTCACGCACTCTCCATGACCGCAGCTTCCAATAATTTCAAACGGCTCTCGGCTCGCTTACGCGGCGATGTCGGCAAAGCAATCGGCGACTTTAAGATGATTGCAGCCGGCGACAAAGTGATGGTGTGCTTGTCCGGTGGCAAGGATTCGTACACCTTGCTCGATATGTTGCTGTCACTACAGCGCAGCGCGCCGATTGCATTCGAACTAGTTGCCGTCAATCTCGATCAGAAGCAGCCGGAATTTCCAGCACGGGTGTTGCCGGACTACCTAACGCGAATCGGTGTGTCGTATCACATCATCGAGCAAGACACTTACAGTGTTGTAAAGCGCGTCGTGCCGGAAGGCAAGACGATGTGTGGGCTGTGTTCGCGTTTGCGTCGTGGAGCGTTGTATCGCTATGCGAGTGAGAATGGCGTGACCAAGATTGCGCTCGGCCATCATCGCGACGATATCGTCGAAACGCTATTTCTCAATATGTTCTTTGGCGGCAAACTCAAAGCCATGCCGCCCAAACTGCAATCCGAAGACGGCAAACATGTGGTGATTCGGCCATTGGCGTATGTGGCCGAACGCGATATCTCGCGATATGCCGTCGCACGCGAATTCCCGATCATCCCGTGTAAGCTTTGCGGCTCGCAGGACAATATGCAACGCAAAGCGATCAAACAAATGTTGCGAGAGTGGGAGTTGAAATTTCCGGGCCGCACCGAAACTATTTTTTCCGCATTGCGGAATGTGGTGCCTTCGCATCTGGCTGACACGGAGGCCTTCGATTTTTCGGCGTTTGGCGTATCGCCTGCGACCGCTCAAATTCTTTCAGCGGAAGAGTGGTTCGAGAACGAAATTGAACCCGCATGAATAAGCTTTGGCGATTGATCGGACTATCTTTGAGTTTGCTGTCGACAAGCATTGCGCATGCCGAATGGATCGAGCGTACCGACGACGGCATTATGGGCACGCGCATTGTGGTTGAGTTGTGGAGCGACGATGCCGTCGCCGGCAACCAAGCGATCGATGCCGTCATCGCGGAGATGGAACGCATCGATCGCGACATGAGCACTTATAAACCCGACAGCGAAGTCTCGCGAGTGAACGCAGAAGCGGCGAAAGGTCCCGTGAAGATTAGCGATGAGTTGTTCGAGCTGTTAACCACGGCGCTTGAGTATTCGCGCATCACGGATGGCGCCTTCGACATTACCTACGCGAGTGTCGGCTTCATGTACGACTTTCGCGCGCATCGCAGGCCTACTGAAGCGCAAATCAAGTCGGCGCTACCGGCGGTGAATTATCGTCACGTGGTGCTCAACGAAAAAGATCGCACCGTTTACTTCACGCAGCCCGGAGTTCGCATCGATCTTGGCGGCATCGGAAAAGGACATGCAGTGGACCGCGGCATCGCGATTTTGAAATCGCTGGGCATTACGCACGCGTTGGTCATGGCGGGCGGCGATACGCGCATCATCGGCGATCGCTTCGGTAAACCGTGGATCATCGGCATTCGCCATCCCGACGACAAAAACAAAGTGATCGCGAAAATTCCGTTGGAGAACACGGCGATTTCTACGTCGGGGGACTACGAACGTTACTTCGACGAGAACGGCAAACGCTATCACCATATCATCGATCCACACACCGGCCATTCGGCCAGCAAGGTGCGCAGCGCCACGATTTTGGCCCCCACGGCGACACGCACCGACGGCCTCTCGAAGACCGCATTTGTCGTCGGCCCCGAAGCCGCAATGAAAATTTACAATAAGCTTGCCGACGTGGACGCCATTTTGGTGACATTAGAAGGTAAAGTGTTGTACTCGAAAGGCATCGAGCCGGCAGTGCCGGGACCGTAGCGAACGCTTTCGTCTCCTATTGAGACGAGGAGCGATAGAAGAAAGTGAAGAGGGGCCTGAAATGAAAAAGATATTCTGGTTCGGGGTTGCGTTGCTTGGGGCAATTGCCCTGGGCGGAATCGCGCTCAACAAAGGTGAAACCATCAATGCGATGTGGATCATCGTCGCGGCGGTGTGCGTTTATGCGCTCGGCTATCGTTTCTACAGCGCGTGGATTTTGGCGAAGGTGCTCACGGCCGACTCGACGCGCGCCACACCGGCGATCAGGATCAACGACGGTCGGGACTTCGTACCGACGCATAAGTGGATTGTGTTTGGGCATCACTTCGCCGCCATCGCGGGTCCAGGTCCGCTCATTGGCCCCACGCTCGCCGCGCAATTCGGTTACTTGCCCGGCCTCATTTGGATTCTAGTCGGCAGCGTGCTCGGCGGTTGCGTGCAAGACATGACTATCATGTTCATGTCGACGCGTCGCAACGGCCGCAGTTTAGGCCGAATGGCGCGCGATGAACTCGGACCGATCGGTGGCTACGCTGCGCTCATCGGCACCATCGCCATCATGATCATCTTGATCGCGGTGCTCGGGCTCGTGGTGGTGAACGCGATGAAACATTCGCCTTGGGGAACCTCCACGGTGTTCGCGACGATTCCGATTGCGGTGGTGGTCGGTTTGTATATGCGGAACATTCGTCCTGGCCGCGTCATCGAAGGCTCCATCATCGGGCTCTCATTGTTGTTGCTCGGCGTCGCCGGCGGCGGTTGGGTCAACGATTCGCCCACCTTCGCCCCGATGTTCAACTTCGAGGGCTTAGCGCTTGCGTGGTTCGTGATCGGCTACGGGTTCATTTCCGCGAATTTGCCGGTGTGGTTGTTTCTTGCGCCGCGCGACTATCTCGCGACATTTTTAAAACTCGGCACGGTCATTTTATTGGCGATTGCGGTCGTCATCATGAGTCCCGAAATTAAAATGCCGGCGTTCACGCCGTTCGTCGACGGCACCGGTCCCGTGGTCGCGGGCAAGATTTTTCCATTCGTGTTTATCACCATCGCGTGCGGTGCGGTGTCCGGTTTCCACGCGCTGGTCTCCAGCGGTACCACACCGAAGTTGATAGGCAATGAAATCGACGTGCGGCAAATCGGTTACGGCAGCATGATGTTGGAATCGCTCGTTGCGGTGGTCGCATTGATCGCCGCAACGTTGCTCGATCCGGGCGTGTTCTTCGCGATCAACAGTCCCGGCGGCATCGTTGGCACGACGGCAGAGGCGGCGGTTACATATATTTCTCATTGGGGTCCGGCGTACCAAGTGACCGTGGAAAAAATGCACAGTCTCGCCAGCGCGATGGGCGAGACCTCATTGTTCGCACGGACCGGCGGTGCGCCGTCGCTCGCGGTCGGCATGGCGAGTATCTTCGCGTCTGCGTTCGGTCAGAAGTTGCTCGCGATGTGGTATCACTTCGCAATCATGTTCGAAGCAGTCTTCATCCTCACGACGCTCGACGCGGGCACACGCGTGGGCCGCTTCATGATCCAAGATGTATTCGGGCATATCTATAAACCGCTCGGCGCGAGTTCGTTTGCATCCACGCTTCTCGCCAGCGCGCTGATCGTTGCCGGATGGGGATACTTCTTATATATAGGCGTCATCGATCCCAACGGCGGCGTCAACATTCTTTGGCCGCTGTTTGGAATCTCCAATCAAATGCTCGCGGCCATTGCGCTATCCGTGGCAACCGCCGTCTTGGTGAAGCAAGGCAAATTGAAGTATGCATGGGTTACCGGCGCGCCATTGGCGTGGCTGGCCATCGTGACGACGTCGGCATCCTGGGAAAAGCTATTTTCCACCGATGTGCGCATCGGCTTCCTCGCCGGTGCAAATGATTTGGCGAATAAGCTCGCTGCCGGCACATTGAACGCTACGCAAGCCGCAGTTGCGCCGGATTTAATTTTCAATCAACGACTCGACGCCGGCATCACCGTCTTCTTTGTCGCCGTACTGTGGATTGTGATTATCGATATGTTGCGTGTCAGTATGCGCGTGGTGAATGGCAAGCCGGTACTGCCGAACTCCGAAGAGCCGTATCAGACGAATGCAATAGGTATGGGTGCGGAAGTCGAAGCTGCGGTTGCCGAGGCTCGGGCGTGATGCGCGCGCTGGAAAAGTTTTGGCGAGTGCTGCGCGAACTGGTCGGCGACGATGCGTATGAGCGTTACTACGCACATCATCAACGGCATCACGCCTTTGAATCGCCGCTTTCGCGCCGCGATTACTACGTCAGGAATCAGCAGGAAAAGTGGAACGGCATCAAGCGCTGCTGCTGATCCTTGATTTATGAGTTGATGTATGAGGCAAAGGCTCGCGTGCGTCTCGATCGTCGTAAGGGACTACGACGAAGCGATTAAGTTTTACGTCGAGACGCTTGGCTTCACACTAACCGAAGACACGTTCATACCCGAACAAAACAAGCGCTGGATAACCGTGGCGCCTCCGGGTTCCGATGCACAGCTACTGCTCGCCCGCGCTGTCGGTGACGAACAGTATTCGCGCGTCGGCAATCAAACCGGCGGTCGCGTCTTTCTATTTTTGTACACCGACGATTTCTGGCGCGACTACAACGACTACATAAGCAACGGCGTGATCTTCGTGCGGCCGCCCAAGGAAGAATCCTATGGAACAGTCGCCGTCTTCCAAGATCTTTATGGAAATCTCTGGGACCTATTGCAGCCAAAGAAATAGTTGCTCCACCGGTGTAGCATGCGCCATCGAACTAAATTGGGGGCATCATGAAGTCACTCAACGTCGCACTACTTGCATTCGTTGCGCTGTGCTCGGTCGCGCACGCTGCCAACAATGTCGACATCGACAAACGCGTGACCAACGGTTTCGCTGACAGCAACGGCGTCAAAATTCACTATGCGGCGCTCGGAAAAAAATCGAAACCGCTGATCGTCATGATTCACGGCTTTCCAGATTTCTGGTACACCTGGCGCGATCAGATGCAGGCGTTGTCGAAGGACTACTACGTCGTTGCGATGGACCAACGCGGCTACAACTTAAGCGATAAGCCAAAAGGCGTTGAAAACTACGACATGAAACTCTTGGTCGGCGATGTGATTGCGGTCATCAAAGCACAAGGTCGCGAAAAGGCCATTGTCGTCGGCCATGACTGGGGCGGCGCAGTCGCGTGGGCGACAGCGATGAGCGCGCCGCAGTTCGTCGACAAACTCATCATCTTGAATTTGCCACATCCGCGCGGTCTAGCGCGCGAGCTTGCTCATAATCCGGAGCAGCAAAAAAGTTCGCAATACGCGCGCAATTTTCAGCAAGAAGGTTTCGAGAAAAATCTAACGCCCGAGCGTCTCGCCGCGTGGGTGACAGATCCGAAGGCGAAAGAAAAATATATTGAGGCCTTCAAGCGCTCCGACTTTGAAGCGATGCTCAACTTCTATAAGCGCAATTATCCACGCGAGCCGTATGTCGAAGACACTTCGCCGGTCGTCAAAGTGAAAATACCGGTGCTCATGATTCACGGACTTGGCGATACCGCGCTATTGCCCGGCGCGTTAAACGGAACTTGGAATTGGCTGGAGAAGGACTTGACCCTCGTTACGATTCCAGGGTCCGGTCACTTCGTTCAACAGGACGCGAGCGACATGGTGACGCGCTCGATTAAGATGTGGTTGGCCAGATAAATGCTTCAGCTGCGAGATCGGCTCAGTTGATGTTGCAGATGCGCTTTTACGCTCGGCCATTCGCTCGGAATAATGCTGAACACGCATGTATCTCGTACCGTGCCATTTGTCATGACGGTGTGTTGACGCAAGATGCCATCCGGCTTCGCGCCCAATCGCTCAATAGCTCTACGGCTTTGGTAGTTGAAGAAGCTGGTGCGAAACTCCACCGCAATGGAATTCAGCGTTTCAAAAGCGTGCGTTAACAACATGAGTTTGCATTCGGTATTCAGAGAACTGCGTTGCACGCGCTTGCGATACCAAGTGCTGCCGATTTCCACGCGATTAGTTTTTGCGTCGATGTTCATGTAAGTCGTCATGCCGACCGCTTGTCCGGTTGTGTTTTCGATGATGGCGAACGGCAGCATCGAACCCTTGGTGTGCAGTTCGAGTCGCCGTTTGATCTCCGCTTGCAGCTTGTCCGGCGTCGGAATGAACGTGTACCACAAATTCCAAAGCTCACCGTCTTTGACCGCTTCGACCAAATCGTCATGATGCGAATTCGATAGCGGCACGAGGGTCGCATGCTGCCCAGTTAAAGTCATGGGTGTTGTAAGGCTCATAGAGTTTCTCGTTGCAAATCGATTGGTGCGTGACCATAGCGTAACGGACCATCGCTCGCGCGATCCACTTCGTAATGCGATGACCAGTCCACTTCCTGTGTTGTCCTAAGCGTCGACAACTGTATCTATCGCCTCCCGCCGAATTAGGTACACTCGATATTCAAATTTGTAGAATCACCTGGTATCGAACCGGACGGAAGCAACAAGATGGCTAGATTGTTCACACTGACGATGACGCTGTTATGCGCAATGACGGTTCACGCCGACGACAACGCGGCGGCGCTTAACGCGATTCGCGATCGCGCAATGACGAGCGATTGGACGTATCAGCGTTTGTCCGATCTCACCTACAAAATCGGTCCGCGATTGAGCGGATCGCCGCAAGCGCAAGCGGCAGTCGAACAAGTGGCGGCTGCAATGAAGGCCGACGGTTTCAAAGTCACGCTGCAACCGATGCGCGCGCCGCATTGGGTGCGTGGAGTAGAAAGTGCAGAGTTGGTCGCGTATCTCGGACGACCGAACGGCAGTGCGCAATCGCTGCTGCCGCACACCGGACAAATGGCTTACGCGTCCGATGCGGGAAAAATCCCGACCGCCGCATTAAGCGCGGAAGATGCAATGCTCGTGCATCGATTGGCGAATCAAGGCGCGGTCACTCTGAAGTTGGTATTGACGCCACAGCGTTTGCCCGATGTCGATAGCTACAACGTGGTTGCCGATTTGGTGAGCAGTGAAAAGCCGGATGAGATTGCTTTGGTTTCCGGCCATTTGGATTCGTGGGATTTAGCGACCGGCGCAATCGATGACGGCGCAGGTATCGCGGCGGCCATGGGCGCGGCGCATGTCATTAAAGAGTTAAATCTAATACCAAAGCGAACCATGCGCGTGGTCGCATGGATGTCGGAAGACAACAGCGGCGCAGGTGCGCAAGCGTACTTCGATGCTAACAAAGCGAACACCAACAAACATGTAGCGGTCATTGAAAGCGATACCGGCGCCGGCAAACCGCTCGGACTCGCGATGCACGTTGCGCCCGAGTCGCTGACGAAGTTACAACCGGTGTTCGACGCGCTGGTTCCTATCGGCGCGTCGGCAGTGGCGCGTCGCCAAGAAACGGTGGGATCCGACCCCGACCAGATGCAAAACGCCGGTGTGCCTGGATTCGAGCCATTGCTCGATGCACGCCACTACTTCGATTATCACCATACTGCCGCTGACACGCTCGACAAAGTCGATCCCAAGAATTTGCAGCGCATGGTCGCGACGATGGCGGTGCTTGCTTATCACATCGCCAATGCACCAGAGATGCTTGAGCGCGCGCCTGTGGTTAAAGAGTAAAGGTCAAAACGCATCCAATGGGAAGTAGCCTGTTACAAACCTATCAAGGTAGTTGTCACTGTGGCGCGGTACGTTTCGAAATCCGCACCGACTTTCCGGAGCTGACGACGTGCGACTGTTCCATATGTCGCCGCAAGAATGCGTTGATGGTAAAAGTCCACGAAAGCGAATTCAAACTACTTGCGGGCGAAGAGTTCCTGACGTTGTATCAATTTCATACGCACACGGCTAAACACTATTTCTGCAAGGTCTGCGGCATCTACCCATTTCATCGCAAACGCGTAACACCGGATTATCTGGGCATCAATGTGTTTTGTTTAGAGAACTTCGATCCGACAGACATTCCAGTGCGCGCGACGGTGGGGGCGGGGATGGCATAGATTGTAGCGCTGTAGCGCCATCAATTGGATCTATCTGTATCTTTGCGTTCCGTTGGTATGCAGCTACGCTGCTGCTCTAGATAAGGGAGAATGCCGATGCTCTTGGCCTATCGCATAGTCAATGTCTTCACGCAACACGGTGGTCGCCTAACCGGCAATCCGCTCTGCGTATTCGAAGACGGACGTGGGCTGACCGACGAACAAATGTTGGCGCTGGCGTTGCAGTTTAATTTGTCCGAAACCACATTTATTTCCGCATCGGACAAAGCCGATGCGCGTGTGCGGATTTTCACCCCGAGTTATGAGATGCCGTTTGCGGGACATCCCACGTTGGGCACGGCGCATGTCGTCAATTCGATCAAGAAACTCAATGGCAATGTGAAGCTTGAGCTCAATGTCGGCGTCATTCCCGTGAGCGGCGATGGGAATCGGTGGGAGTTACGAGCCAACTCGGCGACGACGCGTACGCCAAGCGCATCGACCGGCGAATTAGCGGCTGCACTTGGACTGCAGGAAAGCGATGTGAGTGGACCGTCTTTGTGGGTGAATTCGGGAAGCGAGCAGTTGATTGTGCCGCTCGCGAGCGAGGATGCAGTGCGGCGTGTGCGGATCTCGTATGAATGGCTAAAGCGCGCGACGCAAGATGGCCCGCGCGCGCAAGCATATGTGTTTGCAACTACGGGCACCGACACATTGCTGTCGCGATTTTTCTTTAGCAAGGGAGAGTCTTTGCTTGAGGATCCCGCGACGGGTAGCGCTACGGCCAATTTAGGCGGTTGGTATTTGGCCAATAGCACATTGTTGCCATTGACCAAAACAATCTCGCAAGGAGAATTGTGCGGTCGACCATCGACGTTGCGATTGCGCATCGACATGGAGAATAATGTCTTTGTTGCGGGAGAAGTGCTTGAGCTCGGTAGCGGCACCGTCGACTTGTGACGAACATGCGAGCGAACAATGCAACTGCGTAACATTCCTTTTCAAGTCGTAGAGTGGTCCGCAATCGCGCCGACCGAACACCTCGGCATTAGCGGCAAGGCTTATTGGCGCACGCGACAATTCGGCGACGTGCGCGTGCGCATGGTCGAATACACACCGGGATATTTGGCGGATCATTGGTGTGAGAAAGGCCATGTGCTGTTGTGTCTTGAGGGCGAGCTGCAAACCGAATTACAAGACGGACGAGTATTTACTTTAAAGCCCGGCGTGAGCTATCAAGTCGCCGACGGCGCGGAAGCGCATCGCTCGATGACGAGCGTCGGCGCAAAACTTTTCATCGTAGATTGAGATCGACGCCATGAAAATGATTGGTCTTATCGGCGGCATGAGCTGGGAATCCACGGCGATTTACTATCGCCTGATTAACGAAGGTGTTAAAGCTAGGCTCGGCGGCCATCATTCGGCGAAGATCATTCTCTACAGCGTCGACTTCGCTGAGATCGAGCATCTACAGAAATCCGATCGCTGGATTGAGGCAGGTCAGATGCTATCTGAAGCTGCACGCGCACTTCAGAACGCCGGTGCCGACTTCATCGTCTTGTGTACCAACACCATGCACAAAGTTGCGTCAGCGATCGAAAGCGCGATCACCATTCCGTTTTTGCACATTGCCGATCCGACAGCCGAAGCAATCAAAGCAACGGGTATTAGCACTGTCGGCCTGCTGGGCACACGCTTCACGATGGAACAGGACTTCTACGTCGGTCGGTTACGAAATCGCCATCAAATTAAGACGATCGTGCCTGACACGGAAGATCGTAACGAAGTGCATCGCGTGATCTACGAGGAATTGGTGCATGGTCGAATTCTGGAATCGTCGCGACGATGCTTTGTCGACATCGTGGCGCGACTCGAACAACGTGGCGCGCACGCGATCATTCTTGGTTGTACGGAAATAGGAATGTTGTTCGATCAAGCGCACATCGACCTGAAGTATTTCGACAGCACCAAGCTGCATGCCGACATGGCAGTGAAATTCGCTCTGGTCGAGCAATGATCCAGGCGCGTACGCCCAGCGTTCAGATCGGGCTTAACTGCACCCGCACTCATCCGGCGTCCGCTCACGCCGTCCCATTGCCGTTTGTCACAAAGTGCTCATCGCTTGCGCCGTGCTCTCTACTCTATCGCTCCGTGGCCAGCTTAATCGTTTGGCGACGATATTCACGAAATTGAATGGGAGCGATAGAATCATGAAATACGAAATTTTGGAGCGCGGTATGGTGTTGTGTCTGTTGGCGGTGCAGGCGTTATTATTTGTCGGAGTGGTTGCGGCAGTGCTGGCTTGAGGCTGCACGTAGTTATCAAGTCGAGTATTTTTAAAGAGGGCTGAATTAATGCCGATCAATCCATTTTGGCTTGCGTTGTTCTACGGTTTATCCGAAACAGCGATCTCGACGTTGCTGCGTTCGAAAAGCGAATCGTCGGCGACCGACAAAGGATCGCTCGCCCTCATTTGGCGTGTGATTGGCGCGAGCATGATCGCTGCGATGTTTGCGGCCGTCTATATGCACTTTGCGCACTTCGATGGCGGCGCGACGCTTTACTGGGTTGGTTTCGCGATGTTTGTTGGCGGCATTGCGCTGCGTTGGTATTCGATTAGCTATCTCGGTAGGTTCTTCACCGTCGATGTCACCGTGAAATCGGATCAAACAGTTGTCGACACGGGTCCGTATAAATTCATTCGGCACCCGTCATACACAGGCTCGCTGCTGGCGTTTTTGGGATTGGGCATTTGTTTCGCCAATTACGCGACGCTTGCGATCATGATGATTCCGATCACGTCGGTGTTTTTATATCGAATGAAAATCGAAGAGGCCGCATTGCAAACAGGATTGGGCGAGGCGTACCGAAACTACATGAGCCGGACTAAGCGGCTCGTGCCGTTTTTGTACTAGGATATTTCGTACCGTGGGATGGTGACGATGAGCTTGCTAGCACATGGGTTGTAGTTCTATTCTCTACATCACCATGGTTGCCGGGGGATCGACATGACTTACGCCACAGGCCGAACATACTACGACGCCGACAGTCACATCATGGAGTTGCCGGAATTTCTCGCTGAGTTCGCTGCGCCGAATGAGCGCGAGCAGTTGCCGAAGATCAAGGTGCCGCGGCGCGGTACGCTCGCTAACTTGGTCGATGAAGCGGAACGCTGCGGTAAGCATAACGATGCCCATGTCGCTGAACTGATCGCACTTGGCGACAACATGATTGGCGGTCCCAAGGGCTACGCGGCGCTCGGCGCATTCAATCGCGACGAACGCGCCAAGGCGCTCGATATGCTCGGCTTTTCCAAGCAACTCGTGTTCGCCACCTTTTCCGAGGGCATCGCATTCTCGGAACAGCGCTCGATACCCGAGCGCTATCAAGCAGCGCACGCGCACAACAAAGCGATGGCGAATTTCTGCGCGAACGATCCGCGTTTGATGGGTGTGGCCCTATTGCCGCTCGATGATCCGAAGGCTTCCATCGCCGAACTCGAACACGCGCTTAAAGTTGGACTTCAAGCAATTTGGATTCCGCATCGTCACTGCGGCGGACGTTCTCCCGGTCACAACGATTTTGATGCGTTTTGGGCGCGAATGGCGGGGGCGCGCATCCCATTCATGCTGCACGTCGGCGGTGTGCCGTTGCAGCTCGATCCCGCATGGATGAATACGGGACGACAAGTTCCCACCGATTGGCTCGGTACTGGCGAAAACGTACGCGGCAAGGACATGACGTCACTCCATCATCTAGCTGAAACCTTCATTGGCGCCATGGTGCTCGATGGCGTATTCGATCGACATCGCAATTTGCGCGGTGGTGTGATCGAACTCGGCGCAGGCTATGTGCCGTCGATGTGTAAGCGTCTTGATTGGATCGCGGAAATTTGGCGCAAGTCCGAACCTGAGATTGCCGCACTGTCGCGCAAACCGTCGGAGATTCTCATTGAGCACGTTGCCTTCACACCGTACGTGTACGAAGACGTCGGCGACCTCATTAGCCAATCCGATAGCCGCCTGTATTTATTCTCCAGCGACTATCCGCACGCGGAAGGTGGACGACAACCGCTGGAACGATTTACGAAGTCGCTCGCCGCATGCGACGAGATCGCCAAGAGCAACTTTTACACGAACAACTTCGCACGTGTGTGTGCATTGGGATGAGCGAACGTGAAAACTCCATTTCAGCATTGACGCTCAACGTCTGGAATCGCGAAGGGCCTTGAGCGCAACGATGATCGCTTATCCGATCATGGATTGCACGACTACAACCTGATCTGATTGGTTTACAAGCAGTGTTGGCTTACAAGAAGTGGTCGATTCGAATCACTTGTAAGAGTTGCTTGGCGAAGGCAGTTATCATTTGGAATAGTTTGCCGGTGTGGCGATTCCCTACACAATACAGTCGCCGCACGTATTTGGTCGGCGCTCGTAGACCGTTACCGAAAATCATCGACGCATAGTTCTGCTTTGTCACACGACGATACTTTTGAGCGTACCGATGGGAATGGGTTTGTTGCCGTGCATGGGGACAATCACTTGTCGTCCCGCTGGACTACGCCACTTTTGGTGGCTGCCTTTTTGACTGATGATGTGGAAGCCGCGTTGCCGGAGAACTCGCACGACATCCTTGGCGCTGCAAACCGGATAGCGGTCGTTCACATCAAAGCCACTTCCAGTACTTTGGCCTCGGCGGGGATGGAATCGGATGACGGTTCAAACCACAAGTCGAGCGCTTCCTTTGCGTTGTTGACGGCTTCTTCTTCCGTATCGCCTGCGGACGCGCAGCCGGGCAATTCCGGAAAGAATGCCGACCAGCGGTGTGTGTCCTGATCGAACTCGACTACAAGGCGAAGTTTCATGTCGCAAGCCTATCCAATCGCCAGCGTACGCACAAGACCGATACCAAGCACTAACGCGGCGAAAAGTGGATACAGGTCACGAACCTATCCCAGTGTCGATGCAGACACGTCAAGCAATTCACAATTTGCGAACAAAACCAGACGACCCGGCGGCGTAGCAGATGCAGTTACTCAACGCGCTTTACTTCACGACGCCCAATCGTTGTGAAGTCGTGTGTAACGGACGAGTTGATGGCGTGTGACCATCGGATCACTTTGGGGTGTTCGCACGCTTGCAGATAGTGGCATGCGATTCAAACTGATGCAAGCTAAGCTTAGCGGACATTTTCGGTTGGAGGAGTGAAGCGATGTCTGAACTATCCTTGAGCGACGCGGAGTTGATGGAT
>JAYTQU010000117.1:0-2687 GCA_043746555.1 Pseudomonadota bacterium
ACCGCGAAAAACTTCCCCCGCGTATGCCGCGCTGCTTGCTGCAACTTCCAAACCTTCGCTGAGCGCCGCGAGATGGGTTTCGGGAACCGAAAAATCCAATTTCATGATGCTGATGTCGTCAAGCGTGGTAATGACGGTGCCTGAATTAACCAAACCGCCGACGCTGACGTTGCGCAATCCCACACGACCGGCAAACGGCGCGCGAATAATTTGATCGTCGAGACGCGACTTGGCCGCCGCGACGCGCGCTTCGTTGGCGCGTAACGTCGACTCAAGCTGTTCCATTTGTTGCGCCGATAGCGCTTTGGTTTGATAAAGCTCGCGACTGCGATTGACTTGACTGCGACTATCGCTCAATGCGGCTTCGGCGATGGCGAGATCGGCGCGCGCCTCCTCGGTATCGAGTTCCACCAACACGGTGCCGGCGCGAACGAATTGGCCTTCGCGAAACCGAATCGCCGCGATTCGATTGGATACCTTGGCCGTGACGTCTATCGACTCGTTGGCCTTCGACGTACCGAGCGCCTCCACCTCGATTGCAAATGGTTCTTCACGCGCCACTGCCGTGATGACGAGCAGCGCAGGCAGTTTGCTATTCGTACGTCCATTGGCTCCGGTTTTTTCTAGCATGCCGGAACCGTTTGGACTCTTCTTCGCCCCGTCTTTCGATGAACCATCTTTCGATGAATAGGAGCTCGACTGAGAGACGCTCTCGACTTTTTCGTTGTCGGCGGCAACATTTGTCTTACTGCACCCGTCCAGCACAACCAACGCCGCGACTGACGCGCTGGCAACGGCAACGGCAACGATACGGAATCTCGAACAGCGCTTAGCTAAATCTGACATGAACCTAATTACTCGACAAGACACGCAATGGAATGCGACAGCGGCACAACCGACAGAGTCATAAACGCTCAATACCACCCGGTAACGGCACGGGGCAATAAATGAGTGAACGTCGGAACAGTGGACCACAAACAGGGCGCGTAGTCTGCCAGCAACCTATGCAAAGATGCGTGGAGCCACGGTGAGCAATCGGTTATGTATCCGCAAAGTGGATACTCAGCGCACAATTGCGAAGACACCGGAATCATGCGCCGAGTGGCGCACATGATACCGGCGCTTACCGCTACGCTTGTCGGCCCAATTTAGCCTTCCGCGTCGCTGCCTTCGGGAATTCCTTCGAACAGCGGCGTGCTCAAATAGCGTTCCGCCGTGTCGGGCAGCATCGCCAAAATGACCGAGCCCTGAGGGGCTTTCTGCGCCACTTTAAGCGCCGCGAAGAACGTTGCGCCCGACGAGATGCCGCAAAAAATACCTTCTTTCTGAGACAATTCACGCGCAGTTCGGATCGCGTCCTCATCGGCGATCGGAATAATTTCATCGGCTACTTCGCGGTTGAGCACCTTGGGTATGAAATCCGGTGCCCAGCCCTGAATCTTATGCGGTTTGAATTCGCCGCCCGCTAACAGCGGCGCGACGGCCGGTTCGCAGGCGATGACCTTGATCTTTGGCCGCGCTTTCTTGAGCATTTCTCCCGCGCCGGTTAGCGTGCCGCCCGTGCCCCAACCGGTCACCCAAAAGTCCAGGCGTTTGCCGGCAAAGTCGCTCAAAATTTCCGGGCCCGTGGTATTGCGGTGATATTCGGGATTGGCCGGATTGTCGAATTGACGTGCGAGAAACCAGCCGTTTTTCTTGGCGAGTTCCTCGGCCTTGCGTACCATGCCGGAGCCGCGCTCGACGGCCGGCGTCAAAATAACCTTTGCGCCCAGCATGCGCATGATTTTGCGACGCTCGATCGAGAACGATTCCGCCATCGTTGCGACAAACGGATAACCCTTTACGGCGCAGACCATCGCGAGCGCGATGCCGGTGTTGCCGGACGTTG
Organism: Pseudomonadota bacterium; assembly: GCA_043746555.1. GTDB lineage: Bacteria > Pseudomonadota > Gammaproteobacteria > Steroidobacterales > Steroidobacteraceae > CAZQYC01. Next base: position 1,889 of record JAYTQU010000117.1, read on the forward strand.
CTTCGACAACGGTTTGCCCGGGTTTCAACGCGCCGCTGCGTTCCGCATCGTCGATGATGGCGATGGCGAGACGATCCTTCACCGACGAGAGCGGATTGAAGAACTCGCACTTGACGTACATCGTTACGTTCGCGGGCGCGAGTTTATTAATGCGCACGACGGGCGTGCGGCCGATGGTGTCGAGAATGCTGTTGTAGATCATGTGAAATCTCCGATGATATGAAGGGGATTGGGCATGAGTAGGAGTACTACCGAGCTGATTTTTTCTTGCCCACGCGTGAACCTAGCCAACTCGCAATCGTCGTCGGCAGCCCTTTCGATTTTGAACTCACGTAAACCCCAATGTGCCCGCTCGGTACGGCGTGGGTCGTATAGTCGCGCGAACCGACCAGTTCTTGCAAACAAGTCGATGCCGCCGGCGGCACAATGTGATCTTGGGTTGCGTAAATGTTCAGCAATGGCATAGTCACCTGCTTGAGATCGACGCTGTGCCCGCCGATCGTCAAGGTGCCGCTCTTGAGTCGATTTTCTTTATAAAACCAATTGGAAAATTGGCGAAACATTTCGCCGGGGTTATCGGGGCTGTCGAAAATCCATTGCTCCATTCGCAAGAAGTTTTCGACCTGCGCCGGATCGTCGGCAATATCGAGAAAGTCAACATACTTTTGGCTGTTGAGACGAAACGGCAACAACGATAGGAAAACGCCATTGAGCGTCTCGCCGCTCACGTTGCCGAACTTGTCGACCAGCGTATCGACATCCACGTACCGAACCCATTTACCGATTAGATCGTTTGGCG
>JAYTQU010000118.1:0-4015 GCA_043746555.1 Pseudomonadota bacterium
CCGATTGCCGGAACGGTCGCCGGCAAGGCGGTCAACTTCAGTTACACCTTGAGCTTCAACGGCAATGAAATAAAGATCGAATATGCCGGCACAGTCGAAGGCGATGCGATGACCGGAATGGCGAAGAACCCTCGTGGCGAGAGCAAGTTCACCGCCAAGAAAGCGCCGTAAGCGATTTTTGATTTCTTTCGTAGTGCGGGCGGCGAGTCGTTGACTCGTCGCCCTTTTCTATTTGTGGGTTACCGATTGCGAAAGGCCGGATTCTCGAAAATCACAGCGCTCTGTAAACCTGCTACTGTTGCCGAAAGTGCCGGCTGCATCGTCATCCGATTGGAATATCACATTGTCTATGTCGCTCTTATTTCGACAGCTCTTCGATCAATCCTCCGGCACGTATACCTATTTGCTCGCCGACGTCGAGTCTCGACAGGCGTTGTTGATCGATTGTGTCTACGAGCAACATGATCGCGATCTTTCGTTGCTACGCGAGCTGGAGCTGACGCTGCTCGCGTGCATCGAAACGCATTGTCACGCCGATCATGTTACCGGTGCGTGGTTGATGAAACATGCGTTGGGCGCGCAAATCATTGCCGCCACGTCGTCCGGTATCGCCACGCTTGATCGGTCGTTGCGCGATGGCAATATGGTCGCGTTTGGAAAACGCCGACTGTCGGTACTGGAAACGCCGGGGCACACCGACGGTTGTATTAGCTTAGTGCTGGACGATCGGTCCGCGGTATTTACCGGCGACAGCTTGTTAATTCGCGGTTGCGGTCGCACGGATTTTCAACAGGGATCGGCGCAGAAGTTGTTTCACTCCATCAAAGACAAGCTGTTTCAACTGCCGGATGCGTGCATCGTTTATCCCGCTCACGATTACTCAGGCCGCACGGTCAGCACGATCGGCGAGGAGAAACGACTCAATCCAAGAATTGGCGGCGAAGCGAACGAAACGGACTTCGTCGGTTACCTGGACAACATGCGCTTGCCGCATCCGAAAAAATTAGACATCGCGGTGCCCGCGAATCTGAAGGCGGGTCGTCCCAACTACGATCAAGTCCCTAAGGTGCCTGAGTGGGGGCCGGTGGTGACGACTTACAGCGGCATCGTTGAAATCTCGCCGCAATGGGTTGCCGGGCATGCGGATGAAGTACACATACTCGATGTTCGAACCAAACACGAAACCGGTGAAGAACAAACGCGAATCAAGCACGCGCAATTGATTCCCATCGATGAATTGCGCGACCGCTTAATCGAAGTGCCCAAAGACAAACCCGTGATGACGCTGTGCCGATCCGGCAAGCGTTCGGTGTTGGCGTTCACGATTTTGCGTGACGCGGGCTGGACCGCTGTGGCCAGCATTCAAGGCGGTTTATTGCGTTGGCAAGCGGAAGGCCTAGAAACGGCACTTGACCGCTTCGCGCCAAATCAAACGCATTGATTTTGTTTGCACGGTTACCGTCATTGAGATTCACCCAATCAGTGAGCCGCTACCCAATGCATAGTACGCCCCAGCCGCGTCGATACGTCGTTGCCCACAACGACAACATGGCGCGGGAAATGTTCAATGTCCCTGTGGATTGCGCCTCGTCTCGACACGTCTGTGACGCACTCTGCAACGGGTCCAACTGTCGTTTCTAGGTTGAATGCACGATTAGTTTGGTGTTGAGATTAGCGTTGAGCTTGATCTCAACGCATTGACTAATCGGCCAGCGCCGCCGGCGGTGCGCCCATGAGTTTATTGATTCCGATCACGCCACCAATCAATAAAGCTCCGCCGATAGCAACAATCGCCATCCACAAATAAGGGTTGGGTTCGGGAGCTTCGAGTGCGAGTCCGCTGACGGTGATGAACATGAACGCGTAGCTGTTGAAGATGATCGGTAGTGTGTCACCGAACGCGACGATTGCGTAAACCAGGGCCATGATCAGCGCAATTTTGGCCGCTTCGGCGCCGATATAGGGAGCCAAGAATCCGATGACGGGAGCGAATAACATTATCGCGGCGACACCCGCGACGCCGCCAACCAGAATATGCGGCGCTTTTTGCGGATTCGTGTGTTCGACGAAGAAAAAAATCATCGCCATGTACGCCGGCCACGCCGGCAGCTTCAAGTAATCGGCGACGTATTGCGCGATTGCGACCAAGATTATTAGATAGATGCCGAAGATTAGCTGATGACGATTGAACTTAAACATGGGTGTTTCCTCGATTGGTCTGTTGTTATTCGCTCGGCAATTGTTGGTGCCGAGTTAATGGTGGTGAAACCCACTGGCGAGTATAATCGGGTATTGCATGTCGCGGGAGGCAAAGTCGAAGAGGCCTTTGTGAGATGGAGGGGCGCGATGGAAGCGATGAGCTTTTCGTTGGGCCGATGGTCGGTCGATGGTCGGTCGATTGCTCCCGTGCGCGTCAAGAAAATCGAAAGACCGTTCAATTTCGCGGTGCAAGCGAGTTGATCGCTGCCGAGACTTAGCCTCGTCGATCCGCCGATCCCCTAGCGAATGGCTGCACGGTCAGACCACAGAGCCAAGCGGGATGCCGCGCCAGTCTTGGAATGCGGCTGCATTTCTGATTGCGGAACTCGCCGTTCGCGCCGGCAACAACCCGTTTGATTCGCACACCGATGGCAAGAGGTCGTGCGATAATTCGACGACGAAGTGATTCAACCTGAGGTCGAATGAAGTAGGAGCGGACTGATGAAAAGCATTGCCATCGTCACCTATGTTTTCGCTGCGGTCGGACTGTTGCTACTTGGCGTTGCATTATTGCTGGTAACGAGCACGAACTCGTTTCTTGCGACAGCCGTCGAAGCGGACGGAGTGGTCGTGGAATTTAGCGCGTCGACTGCGAGTAATTCCGTTTTTCAAAAACGCAAACCGGTGGTTGAATTCATGGCGACCAACGGCGAGAAGATCGAATCCACTGCATCATTGGCCACCAATCCGCCGAGATATACTTTAGGCGAGCAAGTGCGGGTGCTATACGACGCGGCTGAACCACGCAATTTCAAGATCGATGACTTCTTGTCGTTGTGGGGCGCTGCCACGATTCTTGGCGCGTTGGGCGCGGCATTTTTCTTAGTCGGCGGCGGCATGCTTTTATCGGGCGTGCTGACTCGTCGTAGAGATACATACTTGAGAAGCAACGGCACGCCGATCAGCGCCGATTATCAGCGCGTTGAGCTCAACAAATGGGTAAAGATTAATGGCAAGCATCCTTTTCGTATCCTGACTCAATGGCAAAATCCCTCGACGTCGCAGTTGCACATCTTCAAAAGCCATAACCTGTGGTTCGATCCATCGACACATATTGGGACCAAAAAAATGACCGTGTTTGTGGACCTAAGCAATCCCAAAAAGTATTGCGTCGACCTCGCATTTCTCTCGCAGGTTGCGAAGTGACGACTGCTTGTCGACGAAATCGATGACGAGCGATTAAACGCAGCGCCGGGATGGATGCCGGCCTCGTTGCCTTCGTTGACAGGATCTAACGTTACTTATGCAGACGCAGCTTTCATCGCTCCCGCCAAAAAATCTAGCGCTAACCTTGCGAAGGATACAGCGAACGTTTCCTGGGCCGGTACCTGCGATCGATAGCGTGGATCTACAAGTCGCCGAGGGTGAGTTCGTTGCGATTCTCGGCCCTTCTGGCTGTGGGAAATCGACGTTGTTACGACTCATCGCGGGACTCGATCGGCCCGACGCTGGGACGATTGACATACAAGATGCAAGCATCGAATCGCGACGCATCGCTTATGTGTTTCAGGATGCGCATCTCTTGCCTTGGCGTAACGTATTGAACAACGTCGCGCTGCCTTTGGAGTTGCAGGGTTTGGCAAAGACAGAGCGCGATGCCGCTGCGCGCCGGGCGGTCGAGTTAGTGGGGTTGCAAGATGCGCTGGAGCGATATCCCGCTGAGCTTTCCGGCGGCATGCGGATGCGAGCATCATTAGCGAGGGCGCTGGTGGCGAAACCTAAACTATTGCTACTCGACGAGCCGTTCGCCGCGCTC
>JAYTQU010000119.1:0-3476 GCA_043746555.1 Pseudomonadota bacterium
CCGGCCTGAAAAGTACTCACGTACTGCCGTGTACGCTGCGTTTTTTCAGGCCGTTGCGCCTTGCCCCGCATCGCTTGATCCCAACCTGACAAAGTAGAAGTAGTCGCCGATACTTTTTCCGAAGAATGACAATATCCAATCGATCCGCGTGTAAATGGCGAATACGCCATGATGAACCCCCCTCTACCGAATAGAAACATATGAACCAGGAAGAACGGATAGACAATGAACCCGGCAATCCCCAGCCCTTTTGGATTGCTGCGGCCATTGACCGACATATCGTCGTGAGGATTCAAAAGGGCTTCCTACGGTCGACTATCTGATTACGTTTGCTCGCGAGCGCTGCTTTTTTCATCCATTTTTTCCAATTTGATTAGCGAAGCAAATGCCTGCCAACTTCCGCAAGCGATCTACATCCGAGTTGACCAAGCACGCGATCGATTTCGGTTGTGAGGATCGACAACGCACGACTCGCGCCCGCTTCGCCGCCGGCCGCGAGTCCATACAGGGTAGCCCGTCCGATCATGACGGCATGCGCGCCTAGTGCAACAGCCTTTACTACATCACTGCCGCGACGGAACCCGCTGTCGACGATGATGGCAAGGCGATCGGCGACGGCTTGCGCGATCTCGGGCAATACTTCAATCGGTGCGACGCAGCTATCAAGCTGTCGGCCACCGTGATTGGTGATCACAATGCCATCGCACCCGAGGTCGGCAGCGTGTTTTGCATCGGCGACATTCAATATGCCTTTGACAATTAATTTTCGCGGCCACGCTTTTCGCAACCACGCCACGTCATCCCAGGAAATATCCGGCGCGAACAATCGCGGAATCGCGGCTACGCCCGCTTTGGCGGTGCGTTGCTTTTGGGTGAGATAGTCGGCGATATTTTCGAATCGTGGCGCACCGTTGGGGAACATCACGTCGAACGCCCAACGCGGATGACACGCCACGTCGATCAGGTTACGCAGTGTGAGCTTGGCTTGCGCACGATAATTGCGTCGATCCCATTCCCGATTGCCGAATACGTTGGCGTCTGAGGTGAACACCAGCGCTTCGTATCCGACACTCTCGGCGCGACTCAGAATGTCTTGCGCAATCTTGCGATCCTTCAAGACATATAACTGCATCCACAAATGGCCCGCAGCTTCTGCTGCAACTTCTTCAAGACGCACGTTCGATACCGTGCTCAATGTAAATGGAATTCCTGCGGCGGCGGCAGCGCGCGCTAGTGCAACATCGCCGCGATGACACAACATGCCGTTCAATCCCGTTGGCGCGATAATCAGCGGAGATTTTAATTCTTGTCCGAACAATGTCGTGCGTTGCTGACGAGCGCTCGTATCGACCAGCGTGTTCGGCACGAGACGAATTGCTTCAAGCGCCGCGCGATTCCAGCGTAAGGTCGCCTCCTCTTCCGCCCCGCCTTCCACATATTCGAAAGCAAACTTTGGGACACGGCTACGCGCCATTGTTTGCAACTCCGCAATCGACAATGCACGACGAACATCTTTACCGGAATAGAACTTACGATTCAGCGCCATGTTTTTCTCGTTTCTTTTCGCGGGCAATCACTGCCCAATGTTTTGTAGGAGGGTTGCGTTTGTTGAATCCGACTCTTTATTTTCCACTACCCACCCGCGACGATCGCCAGAACGCCGTTGATGCAAAATTGCACGCCGATACAAATCATCAAGAACCCCATGATACGCGACACGGCATTTTTTCCCGTTGCGCCGAGCAAGCGATTCAAGCGAGTTGCTGCTTTCAGCACCAGAAAGGAAATAACCGCCGTGATCGCGATGCCGATGGCAACCAGAAAATGATCGAGCACGATATGTTCGCCCGCTTGCGCGGTCGACGAAATACCGACGATTACCGCTATGGAGCCCGGCCCCGCGAGACTCGGCATCGCGAGCGGCGTAAACGACACGTCGTATTTGAGTTCCGCTTCATCGCGCTCTTGACTGGAAATGATCGCTTGATCGGGAAACAACATTTTGAAACCCAAGTAACTGATGATGAGTCCGCCGGCGATGCGCAGCCCAGGAATCGAGATGCCGAAGAAATTCATGAACAATCCGCCGGCGATCAAGAACGTCGTGAGAATAAAAAACATGTAGACGCAAGCGCGCTTTACCTGAACTGCGCGCTCGTGTTCGGTCAAGTCCGCGGTGATGCCCACCAGCATACCGACCGTCGAAAGCGGATTCACAATCGGCAACAATGCCGCAACCGTACTAAGAACATAGCGAGCGATTTCGTCGGTCAATGTCATGTTCGCATCTTACTCGCGAAACCCGAGACGCCCCCGCACTCCGCAAAGGAGTTAATGCACTTCAAAGTCTCCGCACCGTCGCGTCGATCGCCGGCTTTCGCAATAACTCCGAAACCGTAACCGAACGTAAATTGCGCTCCTTCAAACCATCCAGAATAAGCGGCAATGCATTGAGCGCGCACATTCGATGCAGCCCCGCGCGGTCGTGGCCATCATGCATGAGCACAATATCGCCGGCCTTGATATTGCGAAGTACGCGCGCGGCGACGCGCTTCGGATTCGAATCGATTGTGTCGCGGCTATGAATCGACCAGGCAATAATCGCAAGTCCACGCGCTTGCGACGCGCGCGCCAATTCCGGATTCTTTAGCCCGACTGGCGCGCGATACAACGTCGCCTGCAACCGCGGCGACAGTGTAGCTAGCAATGCGGAATTGCGATCGATATCTTGACCGATACTCCGCGTGCCATGCAGACTTTGCAGGTAGGCATGCTGCCATGAATGATTGGCCAGCTCATGCCCTGCCGCAAGCGCGCTTCGGGCAACATCGATTTGTTGTTCGAGCTGTCGGCCGATGACAAAAAACGTCGCGTGTACATCGTAGGACCCCAGAATCTTAAGAATTTTTGGTGTGACGATGGGATCGGGTCCGTCATCGAAGGTAAGCGCTACCTGATCACTGTGGCCGCCAACGCGAGAAATAGTCGGGTAGAAGACGCTGGAAGACGGTCGAAAAACACCATCGGCGATCAACGCTATCAACAGCATCGCGGGCACGCCCAATCCCAGCAATGTCGGCCCAAAGATAGCCGTCGACGCAAGCACGCCGATTGCGCCAAGCAACAAAACCTTATCGGCACGGCAAAGTTTCAACGGTCGTTACTCCGATCCGAACGGGACAGATACTAGCGCTCTGAACGTAATTCCGCTTGCCAGATTGTTCACTTGCCTGCGGTCACTGCGGCGAACTACGCAATCTCGATTCGATTGCTCATTGCGATCTTTTTCCGACTCTGTTCCAATCTTCCGTCGAGCTTATGATTGCCAAACGAAAACTGGCGGCGCAGTTTGCCGGTCGGTAGAATTCTGCCGAGTCTCGGGTTGACAGATCAAAGCAGCAATCCGAGTCGTTCATACACTTAAGAACAACAGAGGCGACTTCATGCCTATCAACATCGCTGAAACTGCAAAGTCC
>JAYTQU010000120.1:0-2687 GCA_043746555.1 Pseudomonadota bacterium
ACGGCCTGAAAAATACTCACGTACTGCCGTGTACGCTGCGCTTTTTCAGGCCGTTGCGCCTTGCCCCGCATCGCTTGATCCCAACCTGACAAAGTAGAATTAGGCGATGTTCTTGTCTGTGTTTCGAGTAAGCGCGACCGTCGCGATGTATGGTCGTTGCGGAACAGAAGTGTTGATCCACCGGAGGAATTGAGAGATGAATGCACGTGTTGGTAATCTAATAGCGGTGCCGGACGGCAAATTACCTATCAAGTCACGCAGCGCTGCCCATGGCGAATTCATCAAGCTGCGCAACTATCTTGCGTCCCAAATTATCGGTCAGGGCGTATTGGTCGAGCGCTTAATGATCACGCTGTTGGCCGACGGTCATTTGTTGGTCGAAGGTCCGCCGGGGTTGGCAAAGACGCGTGCGATTAAAGCACTGGCACAAGCGCTCGAAGCCGATTTTCAACGTGTTCAATTCACTCCCGACATGTTGCCGGCCGATCTCACTGGCTCGGAAATTTATCGTCCCGAAGACGGTAGTTTTCGATTTCAACGCGGTCCCTTATTTCATAATTTGATATTAGCCGACGAGATCAATCGTGCGCCTGCGAAAGTGCAGTCGGCATTGCTGGAAGCGATGGCGGAACGACAAATCAGTGTGGGCGCGATCACGCATCGCTTGTCGAAATTGTTTCTCGTGATGGCGACGCAAAATCCGATTGAGCAAGAGGGCACTTATCCGTTGCCCGAAGCGCAGATCGATCGCTTCATGCTACAGGCGATGGTGGACTATCCGGATCGCGCCACGACGTTGAAAATCATGGCGCTGGCGCGCAACGAAGCGATGACGCAAGTCGAGTTGCCGCCACCCGAGCATCGACTGACTCAGGACTTGGTATTCGCTGCAAGGCGCGAAGTGCTGGAGGTCGCCTTCTCGGAGCCTGTCGCCGAATACGTTGCGGCATTGGTCGAAGCAACGCGCCGACCCGAGAAATACAGCACACAACTGCGAGAGTGGTTGCGTTGGGGAGTGAGTCCGCGCGCCGCCATCGCGATGGAACGCGGCGCACGCGCCATCGCATGGCTGGATGGACGTGAATTCGTCACTCCCGAAGACGTTCAATCGATTGCACCGGACGCGTTGCGTCACCGATTATTGTTGGACTATGGCGCGCAGGCGCGTGGCGTGACCACGCAAAGCTGCATCGCGGAACTCTTGAACACGGTTCCGGCGCCTTAGCGCCATAAATTGAATTGCCGTCATGAAATTGCCCGATCTCGAAGAATTAATTGTCATGCGCAGCGTGGCGCATGGATTGACGCTGCATGCGCATGCCGCGGCCCGCGCGTTGTTGCTCGGCAGTCATCGCAGTGCGCAACGTGGCCGCGGTTTGGAATTTGAAGAAGTGCGTCCGTACGTGGCCGGCGACGATCCGCGTAACATCGATTGGCGTGTGACGGCGCGACGCGGTCGCACGCATACCAAACTGTTTCGCGAAGAGCGCGAACGCCCGGTGTGGTTACTGGTCGATTTGCATCCGGCATTATTTTTTGGCAGTCGACGACAGCTTAAATCTGCGTTGGCGGTGCGCGCCGCAGCGCTGCTTGTTTGGACCGCCGTGTCGAGTGGCGATCGTGTCGGTGCCGTTGTCGGCGGTGCGTTGGGAGTACGCACATCGCCGCCGCGTTCGCGCGAAGCCGGAGCGCTCGCAGTGCTCCACACACTGATTGATATGCAGCCGCGTTCGCCCGGCGCACCGAACCTTCAGAGTTTTAACGCCGCGCTGCATGCGCTCACGGCGATGGTGCATCCGGGCAGTTTGATTTTGTTTATCAGCGATTTTGCGACAGCTAATGCGGAAACCGAAGCGTTGATGTCGCGACTAGCCGCGCACAATGAATGCGCGATGTTTTGGCTGACCGATCAACTGGAATCGCAGGCATTGCCGTCGGGACGATTTCGTGCGGGATTGCCCGATCGACTTTGGGCGATCGATGGCGCAAGTGCGCGCGCGCGTTGGTTGCGCGTATGGCAAGAACGCGAAGCACGCGTGAACGCGCTTGCAAATCGCTTCGCGAGGACGCTCACGCGACTCGATACACATGAGTCGGTGGAAGAATCGTTGCGGCCGCTGTTACAGGCGCGCCGGCCGGCGGCGTAGGAAAATGAAATACGATTGGTTGACGCAATTAGCACCCGAACACGCGCCACCGTTGCAAGGTTGGTGGCCGCCGGCGCCGGGTTGGTGGGTGGTGACATTGCTCGTGCTTGTTGTTGTGGGAGCAAGCCTTTATTGGTGGCGAAATCCACGGCGCGTACGACGACGAACGGCGCTACGTGAACTTCGCAGTATGAAAGAGCGAAGCGCTGACTCAGTTATTGTCGCTAGATCAATTCAAAATTTGTTACGCCGCTATGCACTGGCGACATTTGGCCGTGAGCAAGTTGCCAAAGTCAGCGGCGAGGCGTGGCTGAAATTTGTTGGCGGACATGGCGGTGAGATGCTGTCCGGCGAATGCGGTCGGTCGCTATTAACGGCGACATTTGGCGCGAACGATGTCGACCGTCGCGAGCGATGGTTTGCCGCGGCCGAACAATTTGTGCGATCCGCGACTCGGCGCGATGGGCGACGAGGAGCGTGGCCATGATTCACATTGCTTGGCCTTGGATCGCATTGTTGCTACCGCTGCCGTGGTTGGCT
>JAYTQU010000121.1:0-9254 GCA_043746555.1 Pseudomonadota bacterium
GTTCAATCTTCCGAACAACAGCGATACGATGCAACCTGCAAAAAACTCTACGCCTTCAGATCAGAACGCTCGTAAGCCCACTAATTTCGGTGAAGAACCGTTTTTATTGATTCAACCTGCACCGGTTCCGGAGACGTTGTTGTCGGGCAAGGGTGAATTCATGTTGCGCAATTTGTTTCACGGCTTAGATGAAGCAGCGATGCCTGCGGAAATCTTTGCCGACTACGTGCGCTGCTTTAACGATCCGGCAGTCTTGCATGCGATGTGCGAGGACTATCGCGCTGCCGCGTCGATTGACCTTGAACACGATCGAGCGGATATAGACAAGAAGATTGCCTGTCCGTTGCTGGCGTTGTGGGGCGAATACGGGGCAATGGATCGACTCTACGATGTGCTCGCGACATGGCGCGAACGTGCGAGCGACGTGCAAGGTAAATCGTTGCCGGGTGGGCATTGGTTGCCGGAACAAATGCCTTCGATGGTGTATGAAGAACTGCATCGCTTTCTAAAATCATGACGTCCATTATTCCACTAGCCGACATCGATCTAGCCAAGGAGGCAACCGCAAAGCGCTACGTCAAAGATGAAGTCGTTGCCGTTGTGTTTGCGAACAGCGTGGGAGAAATCGCCAGTCGCGAAGGCGCCAATCGTTATTCGATCGGCGATGCGCTAATCACAGGATCGACAGGCGATTGTTGGAGCGTGTCGCGCGATCGATTCGATGCCAAGTATTTGCCCGTGCCACCGCACGCTCATGGTCGCGATGGCGTGTATCGCAGCAAGCCGATTCCGATTCTTGCAAAACAGATGTCGGAGGCGTTTGCGGTTGAAAGATCGGCGGGCGGCGACGTGATACGCGGCAACGCGGGTGATTGGCTCTTGCAGTACGCGCCCGGCGACTACGGCATTGTCGAAAACGCAAAGTTTACGAAGGTGTATCGCGCGGTTTCTGAATGACCGAGGCGTAGCTCCGTCAAGAGGGATTGCACAATTCAACGAGACCGGCGCTTTGTTTTGCGCCGAACTCCCACAACGTGTCCACACTTCGAACGAGGATGCCCGTTTGCGTATCGAGCGAGTGCGTCCAACTAATCACTTCGATGCGATCGCAACCGTTTGCGTCGCTAGAAGCTGGCAGCGACGCAATGACCAAGGTGTGTTGCATGCCGTTCGCGGTGGGTTGACCGCTGCTTTTTAGAACAGCGTTGCCGTAGTTGTCGTACGTGGTGAACTGCCATAGATATTCCGCTAGTTGCTGCAAATCCTCCGCCGTGAGCGGACGCTGATTGAAACTTCCTGCCGCACCGCTAGCACTGTGCAAATCGACAGCGCTGCGATCCAGATAATCACACCGATAAACACGGGTGCGCACATATCCCTGTGGTGTGCCCAAACGTAGTCGAATGAATTCTTGATAACGCGAAGTCGCGTTGGTCTCGATCAACGTCGATCCCGACATCGCGGCCGCGGCTTGATCGGACCAATCGAGCGCGACGGTCCAATCGTTGGTGCAGAGTTCGAATTGCGCCGGATTTGCAGCGCCGGGAAGATCGGTGTTCTTCAAATGCAGGGTTGCAACGTATCCCGGATAGGAAAGCGGCGGTTCTTTGTAGAATCCCGTCGGTGTGCGCTTATTGTCCGCGTACAACAGTTGCGCGATCTCGGTGTCGGTGAGTTCGACTGCTCGCACACTGGCGAACGAAGTAGGCGGCAATGCCGCAGTGCTTTCGCTGTTTCCGCCACCGCACGCTGTCAACGTCATCGTCAACAACGAAACGTAGACCCAGCTGGTGCGAATATCGAGGCAGCGAATCGCGCTCAAGGGCTTCTCGCGACAGAAACCGCGAACCGATCGTTGCCATGCGGCGATACGCAACGCGCGCGCTGGTCCGCAGCCACACGCAGACGCAAACGACACGCTCAGTTATGGACTCTATCGTCTGATCGAGAGGATGCTTGAGGAGTGGTAGCGTTCGGCGAATCACGCTAAATCGTTTTCTAGTTATGTTTGCCCGCCATTCTCGCGCTGCACGAAGGCTTGTTTCGAGCACGCCTCGGCAGAACGAGTTCTCGTCCGTGAGGAAGGCGGGTTGGACCGGGCTGCCCGGGTGCGAGTACACATCCCTCGTCCCTACGTACGTACCCTGAGCTAGCCCTGATCCATTCCCGTAGCGCGATTGTTGGGAAATTAAGTAATGCTCGGTGTGCGCTATCTCACAAATAAATCGGCGTCGCTTAAGTTATCCGGCGATTCGTCGATTACATCTCCTTTGCCCCGCTCATTTGCCCCGGCGTGTGGACTTTGTTTGCGGGAGCGGAGATTGGCCTGGCGTTATCGGCATTCCACGTTGTGAAGTACATCACGCGTTTTCGGCTTCAGATTGCAGCGCTGTCGCCGTTACAACGTATGCCATGATTACATCCTTCACATTGCATCCTCCAACGCTGTCCCATCGTCGTGCCGCGGTCGCTGTTGCCGCGATGGGATCCATATTAATTGCACTCTACCCGGTGGGCGCCGGCGAAGGCATCGTCCGATTTAGTGTCGGCGCCTTTGTGCAGCCGGTCGCGACACTCGATGTTCGCGCCGCGCCGCCGGCTATCGAAGTATCGGCGAGCGATATCGAACGCGGCTATGTCGAAGTGGCAAAGCCAACGCAGCTCGACGTGCAAAGCAATAGTCGCGATGGGTATGTGCTCAACGTACTGCCGCGCACCAATTTATTTTCGCAGGTGGAAGTTCGCGGTTTGGATTCGCGTGTCGACTTGGGTCCCGATGGTGGCGCGGTCGTGCAGCGTTGGAATCAAAATGAACATCGCCGCAGGTTGTCGCTCACCTATCGATTCGTATTGACGCACGGCGTACAACCCGGCAGCTATCCGTGGCCGCTGCAATTGAATATCGCGCCGCTGTAAAAATGAATCGTTAGAAAACCACCGTCACGACAATCGTATCGCTATAAGCACCGGCCGCAACATCTTGCGCAGCGGCGATGCGTCCAAACACGGTTTTGGTCACGCTTCGCGTGCGTCGCGCAGCGCTTGGTCCGAGCGTGATGTTCGCGTTCACCGCAACGGTTCCCGCGGAACCGTCTCCCCAGATCTGCGTGCGCGCGCTATTGCGATAGAGGCTGTAGTTAAGCTGCGCTGCGCCGCTTTGCATAAAACGGCCGGCGTAACTACCGCTTGCGCCCGTGCTCAACTGCATCGAATAAGAAACTTGTTGCGAGCTCGGCGGCGATGAGAGCGTGCAAGTAAGTCGAATTCCGCTATTGGAATCGAGAGCGACTGCGGCAAGCGGATTGTAGACACCGAAGGCGACGCCAGTCGAACTCACGCTGCACGTCACCAACGCATACGCCGATTGCGCCGCACACAAAGCGCCTACAGAAAGTATTAATGCTATGAGTCGTCGTTGCATACTTGGGCGCTCAATACGTCACGGTCACAATGATGGTGTCGAAGTAGTTGCCGGGCAACGCATCTTGCAAAGCGACAATACGGCCGAAAACCGTATAAGTGTCGGTTTTGGACCAAACCGATCCTGGCGATCCAAGTTTCATTGATCCGCTGACATTAGCGGTACCGGCGCTGCCGTCGCCCCAAATTTGACTGTAGGCGTTGCTGGTGTACAAATCGTAGTTCAATTGATTCGGTGGCGATTCCATATATCGTGCCAGCATCGAACCGCTAACCCCCGCTGAGAGTGAGAACGAATAATTCACTTTTGATGCGGCCGACGGAAACGTCAAATCGCAGCTAATGGAAACGCTACCGGCCGAATCGAGAGGCGCAACGGCGAGAGGATCGTATGTGCCGAACACGACACTGGTTGCACTCGCCGTGCAAGCAAGCGATGCGTTGGCTGTGTCCGTCGCACAGCTCGCCAAAAGCAACAATAAAGCGGCGTTGATCTTCCCGCGCATGCGATGTGCGATGGTTTTCATGGCGCCGGCGCTCGACAGACTATCGTTCCCATGTCCGGCAACGGATCGTCGCCGATCGGCGCGTCGATGCGAAACGCGCACTGGCCGCCATTCCACTCCGCTTCAGCCGACATACCGTGATCGAGTCCACTTACATATACCAATCCATCGAGTGCGACGGGAAAGCGTTTGCCCTTTAGAATCACCTCCGCGCCGGTCGGCACCGGACTGCCGTTCGACAACACTAAACGAAACGTCCCGCCGCGTTCGCGAGCCACCGGAAATTTTACGACGACGCCGCTGCGATATCGCGGTGTGATCGTCATTTTGTCGCTGTCGATGCGCGTATCGAGAGGAAGCTGTCTTGGATCGACGCTGATGCGATTGCTATCGTATGCGCGAAGATTGCGAATCAGTGCGCGACCGTTCTGGTCGGTACGCCGCACCACCTGGTTGTCGACCATCACCTCCATGTCGGGAATGCCGGCCACGTCGACCAACGCGAAACTATCGTTAACCGAGCGAGTTGCATACACATCGCCGCCGATACCGACCGCAGCGCCGGTCAGCGATGCGCGAATGGCGCGCGTTTGAAAATACTTCGCGGCTTCCGCTTCCACAGCAGCGTAATCGAATTGACTAAGCCACGATCCATCGTAATTTCCTGCCGACGACGCCGACACGCGATAGCCGCTGCCCTTCCCGATGGGAGGATTTTTTTGAAATGTCGCAATAGCTTCCTGCGTTTTGCCGAACTCTTCTTGATCGTAGCGTGCGGTTAGGCTGGCACTACTCGATCCGCCAAATGGTTTGGTGAGAATTAGAAACGCGCTCGTGGAATTTTGCACCGACCAAGTACGGCTAATGCTTAGACCCAAATATCCCACATTCGGAATCGAAATATTGTGCGACAACGTTCCGACTTCGCGGCGCGGTGCGTTGCTATAAGATGCGACAGCATAGGCGACCGACAAGGATCCGTAGCGATAGAAATTAGCGCTCGTTTGCAGGATATGTTGTTGCTTCGGACGCAAGGTTAGTTGGCTGTCACCGATCTGGCGAAAACCGTCGCTCGCGATTTGCGAACGAACATTAAGGGTAAATCGCCGACCGCCGCGCTCGAAACTTGCAGCGACTAAGAACCCCGAGTCACTGCCATCGGCGCCTTGTGCCAGCGTCGCCGTAACGACACCCACTGTACCGATACGAACCGCGGCGTCGAGGCCGATCGCGTGTGGACCCGATTGCTGCGATTCACCATGCGCTTGGAGCGTCAGATTGTCGGTAAGCCCACGACGATACGTCGCCGAGGCGAGCATTGGCCCGTAGTCGTTGCTATCGATGGCGAAGTTCTCGCGCAGTTTGCCAAGTTCAACCGAATATTGCGCCAGATCTTTTTGCAGTAGCGTCGCGCTCGAATAGAACGGCGCAGTGATCACTTGCTCGCGACCGAATGCGTCGCGCACCACCAAACGCACGTCGCCTGCGCCACTGATTGCAGGCAAGCGATCGATCACGAACGGCCCCGCCGGAACTTGCTGACTGGAAACTTGTTGGTTGTTGACGAATACATCGACGGTCGAAGGCACCACTGCTTCGCCGGCGGCGGATAGCAACGGCGTTGTGATGAGATCGGGTCGTACGCCGAAGTTCGAACCCCATTGCACGCCGCCGAAGCGCGCGGCGCGACTCCAACCGGTGCCGCTACTGATCGCGTCACCGACGTGCAGCGTTTGCAGTTTCGATGGAAAGTCGATGGTGTAAGTGGTCTCTAAACGAGTCGCTCGTGAATCTTGTTCGACATAGTGGCCGATGCCGGAGTTTGTAACGACGCCATAAGGCCCGAAGAGTCCAAGTTCGGTATACGCAGTCCCAAACGTGGATGAATTTGCACTCGGGGCGCTCTTCGTATCGTCGCGTTCGCTGCTCACTTCATAGTTTATGAAGCCGCCGTAGTTCGCTTGTGCAATGGAATGACCGGGGCGCTCGGCTAGGGCGATTTCGGTGCTGGTGAACGCGCTTGCCGGTACCGTGAGCGAGACCTTCTGCGCTGCCTCGTCGAAGACCACTTTCGCGTCGGCAATGGATTGCAACGAGTAATGAGCGATGCCCTCGATCATCAGCGGCGCGCGATTCGGCGGGCGTAAACGCAATCGGGCGAAATCTTCGGCATCGAGCCAGAGGTTGCCTTGGGGATCGCGTAGTGCGATGACCATTTCGCTGGCGGCCGATTGGTTTACTTCAATTTGTAATACTACTTCGTTAAAGCCCGGCGGAATCGCCGCATGGACTTTGCGTATAACAATCAAACACACGCCCAGCAGCACGGAGGCTAGTGCGGCCGTAACGACATTGTTGCGCATGGCTATTGGCCGGACGCATTCAAGTCGGTGGATATGTCCCCTCGGTCGCTAACGCCGCGCAGCGTCAGCGGGCCTTGTTTTAAAGTGTTTAGCTGTTGTGCGTCGGCGGGCGGTTGCAAAGTCCAGCTGCCGGTTGCGCCCGGTAATACATACTTGACGACGGAGTTCTTCATCGTCGCCGATGAATTCTCGGCTTGCACCGTGAAATCGATCACCTGTGCATGCATGTCGCCAAGATTTTGCGCGGCGACTTGCAACGAACCATCCGGCTGCCACGCGGCTGTCCAATTGAGTTCGGGCGAAGCCTTCGTTGATGGCCCAATGAATATCGGCAGGCTCAAGCGCAGCGCAACTTGCAATCCGGTAAATGTTTTGGGCGCGGCGGGTGGAACCTCTTGCAAAATGAGCCGGTAGGTAAGTTCGCGTTTGGCATCTGCTGCGCGACGCGAAGCGACGCGAACGATCTGTTGTGCGTTACCCGCTAACGTGAACACCGGCGGTGTAACGATGAGATCGTGCGTTTCGGTTAGCTGATCTTTACCGCCTTGCTGCGACCATTCGAACGCTTGGGCTTGCACGACGACTGCACGTCCGGCTTCTTCGTTGCGCACCGTCAGTGCTTCGGTGCGTTGCCGCGCCGATAACTCCACGCGAATCGGCGAGATGCTGAACGAGCCTGCGACGGCCGTAGTTGCCGTCGCAAGCGCGATCAAGGCGATAGCATGAGCGATGGTGCGCGAATCATGAATCATCGTCGAAGTATAAAAGCCCTACTTAGTAAGTTACTGTGACGGTGATCTGGTCCGCGTATGCGCCCGGAGGTGCATTCTGGTTGGTCGCGTTGTCCGGCAATGAGCCGTATACGTTGACTGTTTGAGCCGACGCGATAGCCACGCCGTTACCAGTGCCTGCGATCGTACCGGTACCGCCTGTACCGTCGCCGAAGACGGTTGTCAAACCGGCAGTCGTGTACAAATTATATTGCAACGAATTGGCGCCGCTTGCCATTAGTCGTTGCGCGAGAGTGCCGCCTGCGGTGGTACCGGCATTCAAGGAAACCGTGTATGGCGTTGTCTTTGTGCAGCGCACTGAAACGGCGGTACTGCCTGTGAGCGCGCCCGTATTGGGGGTGTAATTGCCGAACGCGAGATCGGGACTCGACACTAAGCAGTTCTTGAGCACCGTAGCCGTCACATTGAACGTGCTGGTTGCCGGAGAAGCCGCGGAGGCAATGCCTGCTGTCGCGAGCAGCGCACCGCTGGAGAGAGTTGCAAATAAAACCTTACGCATGTCATCACCTCAAGAGAACGAGAAATATTTCTAACCAGCGGCCATCCGATCCAGGACTAAGCAAGCGTCGTCGCTATCCTGTCTCGAAGTCTGCTGCGGCGGGAAACATCTCAGTCGAACACTGAATCGAATGTCGCCGCAGCTGGTCAGAGCAGACAAAGGTTGCGAATCCATCTTGGCGAAACCTTAAGCAGGCCCTGATCCGATCCCGCGACTGAACTTTCTCTGATACAAGATTTGCGCGACGTGTGTTGCATCGCACTTTGTCGCACAACGCGCACACTGCTCAGTGAACTGCTACGTGTGTCTCTTAAACAAGCGCTAGTGAACCCCTAATGCGTTAGGGAAATTTCTTAACGGGGTCGACGTGCATCACAGTGCATCGCGTTTGCATCCACTGCGTGCGCAATTATCGGTTAAATGAGCCTCGCGGTTGCGCTACGAAAACCGTTGGAAATCGTGGGGTCCAGTATCTTTCGTTGTTGGTCGCCGGATAGTTGTTGCCAGCGCATCTTGCCGCGCAAACCATCGCGCAGTTGCGCATCGCTCACGCGACGCACGACCGGGTTATCTACGATCGGGCATTCGTGCGCAATGCGTCGAGTGTGGCCCGTGGTCAGAAGATCGGCTATCGCCGCTGCGATGACGTTGTTCTTGGTGAGACATCCGTGTTGCTCGTCGACAAAAAGATTTTGCGCACCGGGCCACTCGGCGAGCGAGCGCGGCACCGTGCCGTCGCCGTCGAGCGATAGTCGATACTGAAAGCCGCTGCGTTGTTTCGCCGCGCCGATCACGGTTTCGCGATTTATTCCGATGATGTGATAACACCCAGCGCGTGCAGCGCCCAATCGTTCGCGGACTCGACGCGCCTGTGCCAACATCGTGGCGTCGGGTCCCAGTAAATCATCGGGCCAGCTTTGCAATTCGAATAGATCGGCGTCGCGTCGATGCAGCGGTGAGGGAAGCAATTCGTAAATTCCCGGCAAACTACGAAACACATGGCGCGAGAGTTGTTCGGCGGAATGTTCCGGATCGAGCGCCGCGACTTTGCGCACGCTGCCATAAACGGCGCGTAACGCTTGCACGGGTGCGAACGATCCGAAGTTTGGTGCGCCTAGTTGCACGATTTTGCCGAGGCGCTTGCCTCGATCGACCGCGAGTGCCGCACGCGCCACCAATCCGCCCATGCTGTGACCGACGATCGCCGCTTTCTTTTTGTTGTCGCGCGCGATTCGCTGCAATAGCAATTGACCGTTGATAGCGACACTTTTGCGCCAATCGAACGGATGAAACACGGCATCGAAGCCGGCGAGCCTCAGCAGCAACTTCAATTTTAGGTAACCCGGCAACATGACCCCGAGCGGCTGTATGGCGGTTGTATCGGGCAATGCCAACGATAATAGTTCGCCTGCCGCGACGGGAATAGGATCGAGCCAGACAACATGATTGCCGGATTTGCGCCGGTAACCGAGCATCGATCCCATAATGCCGGGCAAGATGTAGACACGCGTTCGCCCCGCGCCGCGCAGTCGAACAGACCGACGCGCGAGCTTGTGCAGTTCATCGTATTCGACGTCGCCGAAATAGCCACCGAGCGCAGCTGCGTGCTCACCGCTCGCCAGAACCGCGACCTGTTCGACCTCGCTCAAACGATTAAGATCGAATTCCTTGGAAG
>JAYTQU010000122.1:0-2764 GCA_043746555.1 Pseudomonadota bacterium
ACGGCCTGAAAAAACGCAGCGTACACGGCAGTACGTGAGTATTTTTCAGGCCGGTGCAACGCCGCACCGCGCGCTTCAGCGCAACCTGACAAAGTAGAACTAAAAGCCGCCCGAACTGGTCGTCGAAGAGCACTCGGTTGATCAGTCGGTGTTCAATAATTTCGCGGGTGAGGGTCTGCATGGGCGAGATTCTGCGCCAACAAATTCCAGACACTTCTGAATAATGAAAGTTACGGGATGTCAATTCGCCGGACGCGGCGTAAAGATATTCAAAGTACGGCGTGAGCGAAATTATTTCGGCATGAGCGCAAAGTAAGGCTGTGCTTCGCGCAATGCGCGTGCGTACGAAGGACGATGAACAAGCCGCTGCAAATACGCAGCGGCTTGTTGGTGAGTATCGCCAAAGGGCGTCAGCATATTGACATAGAACAATGCAGGTGCAGCGGCACAATCCGTCATTGTGAAGGCGTCGCCCATCGCCCAGGTTTTGTGGGCAATGTCTTGCTCGACCATGTCGAGCGCCGTAATCAGTTGCGCCTTCGCTTGCTCGACGCCGAGCGCGTCATTCTTACCCGCAGGACGCAGTTTATCGGTTACGATTTTCTGCATTGGCGTGTTCATATATAAATCGAAGAAGCGATCGCGCATGCGCATTTGTCGGGCAACGTCCGGGTCGGTGGGGATAAATTTCGTATTGCCGAGATAGTGTTGATCCAAGTACTCAATGATGATGCTTGCTTCCGGGATCGTGCGATCGCCTACTGAGTCGTGCAGCACGGGGAATTTGCCGATGGACCATCTCTTCAAGAATTCGGCGCGTGACGCTTCATTACCGAGATCGACGATATGCGGAACGAAAGGCGTGTCGTTCTCGTATAAGGCGATCAACGCTTTGTGACAGAACGAGGAAAGCGGATGGAAGTAGAGCGTGAGTGACATGATCGTTACCTCGCTTTCGTTACTTGTGTTCGCCGACGTCGAGCTTGGAGCTAACTAACGGCGGCCCGCTAAACTCCGCTTCGATGATGAATTCAACGGCATCGCTGACGCCCATAGTCGATCCGGGTTCGGGAATGCCGTAGACGATCCCAAACTCCGATCGCTTGAGCATGGCATGCGCAGAAAAGCCGATGCGCGCATGCGGGTCCATGGGATGACCTGCGTAGCCGCCGTTAAATTGTGCTTCAAGTGTTACGGGCTTCGTTACGCCATGTAAGGTGAAGTCGCCGACGATGCGTACCGTGTCTATTGAGAGAGAGTCCACCCTCGTCGATTTGAAACTCATCTGCGGAAATTGTTTTGCGTCGAGCCATTGCTCGCCGAGCAGCGCATCGACGAATCCTGGAGGCGGGTTGTCGAGATCGAGCGAACGCGGATCAATCGTGGCGGACACCGTGGACGCAGCAAGATTCTTTGGATCGAATTGCACCTGTGCGTCGAAAGTTTTGAACTGCGCCGTGTAATGCGAGAAGCCTAGATGATTAACGCGAAACACCAAACTCGCATGGGCCTTGTCCAACGTGTAGGTGCCGGCCGGTACATTGACGGCTGGTGTTGTCGTGTTGGAGATCTTCTTAGATGTCTGCGACGCATCGTTGGACGCCTGTTGTTGAGAACAAGCAGTAAGCGTCAAAGCCACGCAAACATGGAACAATTTATTCATCTTTCGAACTTCGGAGTAATCCGGACCGCGCTCATTTCGGTGTTTCGCATTTGAAGTTTTCCGCTGCATCGATATTGCCAGATCCGATATAGCGAGCGACTTGCGGTTCGGGACAAAGCGGGCGAGTGCGATCGACCTTTCCGTTGGTCGAATGCGACGCAATGAGTTTTTCGGGTGCGGTTCCTTTTTCCACCCATTGCTCCAACGCACTCAACGTATCGAAGTTGTCGGGGCCGGGACCGCCGCGACAATGATGCATGCCCGGCGCGAGGAACAATCGCACAAAATCATCGGCCTTTTTCTTACCGCCGGCGTTGGTCACAACTTTGTTGTAGTAGTCGATGGTGCCAAAGACGCTGAGCGCGGGATCGGCCCAGCCGTGATAGAGCAGCAGTTTTTTGCCGCTCGCGCCATACTTGGTTAGGTTCGCATCGGTGGGACTTAAGATCGCACTAATGGTTTTGATCTTGGACAGATCGCGGTTTACGTCGAACTTGCGCCAATCGTAATTGGGATCGTCTATCTCGAATGCCAAGTAACGAAAGAAGCCATCGGCAAATCGAAAACCGATCGGTTCTGCATCGCTACCGAACCACGCAGAACCATCGGCCTGTTTGACCATGGGTTTAGCGCCGGTGATCCATGCTTGCCAACCCGACGCGCCATCTTCGTGGCCGATCGGAAACCCGCGCATTCGTTCACCGTTCGCCAGTACCGTATCGGCGTGAATCATTTTTGCTGTTTCGATTTGTCCGGCCGTTAAGCAGTTGGCCGCATCGCTTTTCTTACACAGCAATACCGATGGATCGAATGAGCAGTTCCGTGGATCGCCGATCAGCCCATCGACAACACCGTCTTTCGCATCGCATGCGGCGACTTCGGCTTTCGACAACACGTCAAGTTTGGCCGGCGGCAAATCGCGTTCGATTGATTTCGACATGAATTGATAAGTCACGGCCCGACGCACGAATCCCATCGCGCCGAAACTTGGATCGCCCGCGATGATGCCGTCGAAATCTTGCGGGTAGCGTTGCGCTTCCATCAACGCTTGACGTCCGCCATTCGAGCAGCCGTTGAAGTAAGCGTACTTCGGTTTCGAAT
>JAYTQU010000123.1:0-16816 GCA_043746555.1 Pseudomonadota bacterium
CGCGCATGACGATCGTGTCGGCATCGTGGTATTTGCAGATCGACCTTTGGCGGTGATGCCGCCGTCGCGCGGTTTGCCGGCTGTTTTGCGCGCGCGTCGCGTGCTCGCTGCGATGGAATCTGCGCCAGCGGAATCGAATCCTCTTTATGCCGCCGTGCGGATTGCGAGTTTGGTTCGACAACGCAGTCTCGTCGTCATGCTCACCGATTTGGATGATGCAACGGTGGCGGGTCAGCTCGCCGCCGCGACACGATTGTTGCTACCGAAGCATTTGCCGTTGGTGGCGGGACTGGCGAGTCACGCTGCCGATAGGTTGGCAAACGCCGTCAGTCACGCTTGGATCGATCCGTATCACTCGCTCGCCGCGCAAGAATACAGTGCGCGATTGCGTCGCAATGTTCGCACCTTGCAAAGTCTCGGCGCGCCGGCGCTCGCGGTATATCCCGAACAATTGGAACGCGCGGTGTTCTCGGCGTATGAGGGGTTTAGAGCGCGAAGGCGGGTTTAGGATTTAGATCGGCAAGCGTCGAAACAGGTGTCCGGTCAAAGCCGTGAGCATGATGATTCCGTACCCGACGCCGATGACGATGCGACCGAGCATC
The DNA here is from genome assembly GCA_043746555.1 of Pseudomonadota bacterium. GTDB lineage: Bacteria > Pseudomonadota > Gammaproteobacteria > Steroidobacterales > Steroidobacteraceae > CAZQYC01. The sequence goes on from JAYTQU010000123.1 coordinate 603, forward strand.
GGAAAATCGTGATCGGGCGAAATATAGCCTTCGATAAATCCGCAGCCCACCAATAACACGGCGCACAGCACGACTAAGCGACCCACTTGAAACATGGTGCGTTGAAACGATTCGCGTCGCGTGGCTTTGGTGGGAAGTGCAATCGATGCGCCCAACGCCATTCCCGCCGCGCCGGCAAGACAAATGACGGAAAGTTCGACGACCCCGTGTGCGACGATAAACCTGAATAGGTCGCCGGCAAGGTTGTGTCGATACGTGAACGCAAACACGCCGCCCAACATGAGACCGTTCATCGCGATGAGATAGAAGGTTCCGAGGCCGAAGAAGACGCCGAAACACAGTGCGGCGATGCTAACGGCAATGTTGTTCGAGAGAATTCGCACCGACAGCAACGACGATGGGGTGACGTTGAGAATGTCATCGGTCCATAGTTTTCCATTCTCCACTTTAGCGATCATTTCTTCGCTCGCAACTAAACTCACCAATTCGGGAAAGGTGCGGATCAACCACCATCCGGCGGCAGCGGACAACACGAATAGCAAGGTGACCCACACAATGTAGGGCCGCAGTTCCCGTGCCGCCTGAGGGATTTCATCGCGAAACAGCGCACGCAAATCGGCCGACCAATTGTGCGGCGCGCGATAGATCGACGCATGCAGGCGCGCGTACAGCGCTTCAAGTCCCTGTGTAATGCGGCTGCCGGGCAGTACGCGGCGCGCAACGGAAAGATCGCGGCCCAAACTTCGATAGCCTTCGATGGCGGCGAGCGCTTCTTCACTGCGATGTTTGCGACCGCGTTGTAATTGTTGCGCCACGTTGGCGAGCGATTGCCACGTGCTGCTCCGCGCACTCAGCCAATTTTTTAATCCCGCTTCGGCGCTCATGATCGTTTGCCTTCGAGTGCGCGCTGCAAACGCTCACGCAGTTCGTTTTGAGGTAGCGACTGAAACTGCTTCGGGTCGCTTTGCTCGATGCGCGCCAACAGTGTGACCGCGATGGCGCGACGATTATCGTCGGCCAGAATCTTCCAGCGCTGCAGTAGCTCATCGATTAGATCGGCGGTATGTGGGTCGAGGTGCGACTGCCTTGCGAGTTGCTCGAAGCGCTCCAGCGATTTTCCTTCGCGATCGTGATCGATGACCAGTAATGTTCCAGCCGCTAAATCGCCGATGCGCACATGCTGCTCGGTGACAAGTGTTGTCACGAGGCCCACTACGTAAAATATCGGCAAGCAATCGACCAAGCGAAACAAATTGCGAATGGCAAGTGCGCCCACGCTCGGTACGTCGCCCTCGCGCGTCACGATGCGCACGCCCGCGATTCGCTTGCCTGGCGTGCGACCCCGCGTCAGCACTTCAATGATGGGGTGATAAAGGAAGTAGATTGCCAGTGTGGGCAAGAATACGATGAATGCGTAGCGCGCGCCGGGATTGCCAGGAATCGCAAGCGTCCAACCGCCATTGAGAATCAGCAACGCGATCACCAACCACGCCAGCGCCAACAACAGTCGAAAATGCCAATCGATCACGAAGGCGTAGCTGCGGCTGCCGGCGCCCGCGATGTGAAACTCCACATCGACGCCGGTGACGCTGACAACCTTTAGATGCTCGTCGCTCATACTGGCTCTTCCGTCGATGATGGCAGTCGTGCCGTTATTGTCCCGTAATCTCTGCCAACTGCTCTGCTTGATATTCGTGTTGCAACGGTCCGATTACATCATCGAGTTTGCCGCTGATGATTTGGTCCAATTGATACAGCGTCAAGTTGATGCGGTGATCGGTCACTCGCCCTTGCGGAAAGTTGTAAGTGCGAATTCGTTCGGAGCGATCGCCCGATCCCACTTGTAATTTTCGCGACGCGGCTTCGGCGGCGCTGCGTTTCTCGCGTTCAGCGGAGAGTAGTTTGGCTTTGAGTAATGACATCGCGCGCGAACGATTTTTATGTTGCGAACGTTCGTCTTGGCATTCCACCACGATGCCGGTGGGGATGTGCGTGATGCGAATCGCGGAGTCGGTCTTGTTAACGTGCTGTCCGCCCGCGCCGGATGAGCGATAGGTGTCGGTGCGAATGTCGGCTGGATTGATGATAATTTCATCGACCTCGTCGATTTCCGGCAAAACGGCGACGGTACACGCCGAAGTATGAATGCGGCCTTGTGCTTCGGTTGCCGGAACGCGCTGCACGCGATGCGTCCCGGCTTCGAACTTAAAGCGCGAGTACGCGCCTTGACCGACGACGCGCGCGATCACTTCTTTGTAGCCACCGTGTTCGCCGGGACTTTGCGACATCGTTTCCACTTTCCAGCCCTGATTGTCGGCGTAACGTGAATACATGCGGAATAAATCGCCCGCGAAAATCGCCGCTTCATCGCCGCCGGTGCCGGCGCGCACTTCCAAGTAAATATTGGCGTCGTCTTGCGGGTCCTTTGGGATGAGCAGCTTCGACAATTCGTTTTCGTCGTGCTCGATGCGTTCGCTCAATACTTTGAGTTCTTCGCGACCAAGTTCGCGCATTTCGATATCCGAGCCGTCGATCATCTCCTGCGCGGCCATTCGTTCGGCGAGCGTTGCTTGATAAGTCTTATAGCGCTCGACTACCGGACCCAAGCGCGAATACTCCATCGACAACTCACGAAACTTATTTTGATTGCCGATTACCTGCGGATCGCCGAGTAAGTGCCCGACTTCTTCGTGGCGTTCGGCGAGTCTGTCGAGTTTGGTGTGGATAGTAGGTTTCATGGAGAAGGGCTACGAGCTACCGGCAACTGGCCAGAGAAGTCGGCGCGCATTATGCGTCGCGTTTTGAGTCTTGCAACTCAAACAACTCCGCCGCTGCTTTAATGAGATCCGCTTCGCCTTGCTCGGCCGCGACGCGCAGGCGATGACTCGGGGCATGCGTGAGCCGATTGGTGAGGGTGGACGCAAGAAAATCCATCACTTCTTTCGGATTGCGGCCGCTGGCTAGCATGCGATGCGCGCGTTCCATGGTCTGTACGCGGACCGATTCGGCGTGCTCGCGAATTTTCCGAATGGCGGGCACAGCGTCGAGCGCTTTGCGTTGCTGTTCGAAGTGATCGACTTCGGCGGCGATCAATTGATCGGCGTCGCGCGCGGCCTGTCGGCGCGTTTCCATATTCGTGTTAACGACACTGTGCAAGTCGTCGATGGTAAAAAAATAGACGTCTTCGAGTTTCGCGACCTTCGAATCGACGTCGCGCGGCACGGCGATGTCCACTATGAATATTGGTCGGTGTTTGCGTACTCGGATCGCGGCCTTCACCATTTCGTAGGTGATGATCGGCGTGGGGCTGGCGGTCGAACTGATCACGATATCGGCTTCTTGCAAATGCGCGCCCAGCGAATCCAATGTGATGGCGTAAGCGGAAAATTCTTGCGCGAGCTCCTGAGCGTTAGCGAGCGTGCGATTGGCGACGATCATGCGTGTCACGCCGTTACTCGCAAGATGTCGCGCCGCGAGCGCAATCGTTTCGCCGGCGCCGACCAACAGCGCGGTACGTTCGCTCAAGTTATCGAACACGGTGCGGGCGAGATTGACGGCTGCGGCGGCCACCGATACCGAATTCGATCCAATCTGTGTGCCGCTGCGAATCCGTTTAGCAACCGAGAACGCCGCTTGAAAGAGCCGATTAAGATGCGGACCCGTGCACTGACTGTTGTGTGCGGCGCGATAGGCGTCTTTTAGCTGTCCCAAGATTTGCGGCTCGCCGATGATCATGGAGTCGAGCCCCGATGCCACCGAAAATAAATGCGTCACCGCGCGCACGCCTTCAAGTCGATAGATGCTCGATTCGATATGCTGACTCGCTAGGTCATGCCAATGCGCCAGCCAGTCGGCGAGCGCCGCGGTTTCGTCCTCGGCGTGACAATACAGTTCGGTGCGATTGCAAGTGGAGACAATCACCGCTTCGCGAATCTGCGGAACCTGCGTGAGTTCGCGTAACGCCTCCGGAAGCTCCAGTTCCGCGAACACTACTTTTTCGCGGAGTTCGACCGGAGCGGTGCGGTGATTGATGCCGAGGACGAGGAATGCCATAGGTCAAAGCTTGGGGAGACGGGGAATTGTCGGGCATGGCCGTGAGCAACACAAGGTAAACGCTTGCGGATCATCGACCCGGCGCCCGCAACTGTTATAGTTTCGATGCCAATCCGGCGAGAGACAGCACAGGGCGAAGCAATGCCAAGTCATCGGACTAAGTGGAATCTAGGCGGACGGATTTCGGTCGAAGTGTTCCCGCATCGGGCGATGGTCGCGGGGGCTGCGATTATGGTGCTCGCAACTTGCGTCACGCTAACCGGTTGCGCCGCGAATGCTACTCGCGCCGATGCCCCTCGTAGCTCCACTCGCGGCACCGCTCGCGGCAATAGTGCGGCCGCGTCGCGGGAAGCGCTGCCGCGCGATCCGAACGCGCTATTGCTTGGCGCCGAGATGGCGTTGCAGCACAAGCAGTATCTTTTGGCGACCGAAGCTTTGGCGGCGGCGGCGGCGGCAAGCGACGATGAAATGTTGGCGGAGCATGCGACCCGCGTTGCCTTCGAACACCATCAAGATTCCTATGTTCTAAAGGATGCACGCCGCTGGTTGGAGATTAATTCCACTAGCGAAGAAGCGCGACGCTTCGCGGGCGTCGCCGCCTTGCGGTTGTATCGCATCGACGAAGCCGCGAGTCAATTCGAAGAGCTGTTACGCAGCGCTTACATCAGTCCGCAGGCTGGGTTCATCGCGTTGCTACCTCAGTTGATGGAAGAGGGCTCGCGTCCCGCCGCGATGGCGGTCTTGAAAATTCTCGTCGAGAAATTTCCCACCGCCGCCGAAGCGCACTATGCACTGGCGCAAGCGGCGTTGGCGGCCGACAACGGAGCATTGGCTTTGACCAGCGCGCAACGCGCGGTCGAAATTTCGCCGTATTGGATGTTAGCGCGCTCGCTGCTGGCGCGCGTGCAGTCAGCGAATGGACAATACGACGCCGCGCTCGCAACGATGCGCAAGGTCATCGAGGAAGAAGACAAACCTGAACACCACCTCGAGTATGCGCACTTGCTATATGCGGCGGGAAAGCAAGAAGAAGCGCGCCGTGAACTGGAACGATTGACGAATGATCCCGAGGCCGGCGCGGGTGCGCAACGGAGTTTAGCTTTGTTCGATATGGATTCCGGGCAATTCGAAGCGGCATCGAAAATCTATCGCGAATTAGTTACCAGCGGCCGCTTTGTCTATGAAGGCATGTTTCGCTTGGGACAAATATCCGAGCGGCGCAATTCATTGGATGACGCCTTCGAATTGTATACGCGCGTGTTGGATGGCGATTTTGCGTTGGCCGCTCAGGCGCGCGCAGCGCGGCTAAAGGCGCGGTCGAGTACGGTAGCCGATGGATTTAAAGTGCTGCAGGACTTCGCGGCTCAACACGAAGAGCTGGCGATCGAAATGATTACCGTGGAGTCGGCGTACCTCGCCGACATGGGCGATCTTAAAGGCGCACTGAAACTACTGAAGGACGCGCTGGCGGAATATCCCGAACACGAAGGATTGCGTTATGCGCACGCCTTGTTGCTCGAACGCATGAATCGTATTCCCGAGGCCATCGCCGCGATGCGTGTGTTGCTTAAGGATCGCCCGCAAGATCCCGCTGCATTAAATATGTTGGGATATACGTTAGTCGATCGGGGTCGCAAGGTGCGCGAAGGTTACGAAATGATTCGGACCGCACTCGCCGAAATTCCCGACAACGCGGCAGTGCTCGATAGCATGGGCTGGGCATTGTTTAGTCTGAAAAAGCCGGGCGACGCAGTGCCGTATCTGGAGCGCGCATTACAACATGGCAGCGATCCGGAAATCGCATCGCATCTCGGCACGGTGTTGTGGGCGTTGAATCGACACGACGATGCGCGCGCCGCGTGGGAAGCTGCGCTGAAAAATTCACCCGATCACGCCGGACTGAAAGAACAATTGGCGAAGCATCCGGCCAAATGAGCGACACACGAGACGTCCAATGCGCGACGTGACGATCGCGTCGCCCTGTTTCGGATTTAGCGGTATCGGTCTTCGCGTCTGGCTTTGTTTATCGTTGCTACTGATCGCGGTTTCGGGCTGCGCGATTGCGCCTCGCGCAACTCAGACTGCTGGCCAAATTGCCAACCGAGACGCCAACGATTTGCGCGATTGGCAGGCGCACGGGCGCATCGCCGTTTCCGGTGCGAGTACCGGCGGTTCGGGGTCGTTCACTTGGGATCAGAGAGGGCCGGATGCGATCGTGCAAATACGCGGCCCGGTCGGCATCGGAAGTTTGCGACTCACGCTATCCGAAAACGGGATGCGCGTTGCGACTGCGGATGGACAACAATTTGTCGCCGACGACGCGCAAGCCGAATTGACCGCGCGGTTAGGCGCAACGGTTCCGGCTCACGACCTGCGTTATTGGTTACTTGGGATTGCAGCGCCGGGCGAACATCATTGGATGAATACCGCGGATACGTCCACATTGACTCAACACGACTGGCGCATCGACTATCAACGGTTTGGAGTCACGGCCGGAACACGTTTGCCGATGAAGCTGGTCGCGGTCAGTGGACCCGCTAAAGTGCGAATCGTGATCGATCGGTGGCAAGTGAAATGAAAGAGAATGACTGGAGGCTTGAGGTGGGAGCCTTGGAAGCGGATAGATTTCTTTTTGCGCTTCACGATGTGTTTATGGGTTTGTGCTGACGTATGTCTCGCCCACAGCCCACAGCCCCCGGCCTTCAGTTTCTTTCGCTCGGCTCCGCCGCTCCCTGGCCGGCACCGGCCAAACTCAACTTGTGCTTGCACATTGTGGGTCGCCGCGACGACGGGTATCACCTGTTGCAGTCGGCGATCCAATTCATCGATCTGTGCGATCAACTCACGTTTTGGCAGCGTCCGGCGGGCGTCGTTGAACGCATCGCCGGACCCAAGGAAGTGCCGACGGAATCCGACTTAAGTGTTCGCGCTGCGCGCTTACTAGCGGAACACGCGCACGCGCGGGTGGGTGTCGGCATCGAATTACATAAGCGAATCCCCATGCAGGCGGGTCTTGGCGGCGGCAGTTCGGATGCCGCAACCGTACTAGTCGCGCTGAATCATCTTTGGCATGCGGGCCTCCATATGGATGAACTCGCTGCTTTAGGCTTGAAATTAGGCGCCGATGTGCCGATGTTCGTTCGCGGGCGAGCCGCTTGGATGGAAGGGATTGGCGAGATTCTGACCCCCGCCGATTTCCGGCCAGCCTGCTATTTGGTGGTTAAGCCCGATGCGGCAGTCGGTACGGCGGAAATCTTTAACGCGCCCGAATTGACACGTCATACCCCCGTCACCACAATACGCGCCTTTCGCGACCAGGCTGGGCTATTGAGTGGCCGCAACGATTGCGAACCCGTGGTCCGAAATCGCTTTCCGGCAGTGGCCGAAGCGCTTGATTGGCTGGGAAAATACGCGCCCGCCAGACTGACCGGTACCGGCGCGTGCGTGTTCGCGACGTTTGACGACGCGCACACGGCGCGGCGCGTTCACGCGCAATTACCCGCGAAGTGGCAGGGCTTTGCGGTGCAAGGATTGAATCGTTCGCCACTGATCGACAGGTTGGCGGCGGAAGGAGGATGAGTGGGGTTGTGATGAGTGATGCGAGATGGGCAAGAACGACCATCTTTACTCTTGCCCATCGCCGATCATCCTGTATCGATCACGTAATTATTGGGGTGTCGCCAAGTGGTAAGGCAGCGGGTTTTGATCCCGCCATTCGGAGGTTCGAATCCTTCCACCCCAGCCAGAAGAAAGGCTGTAGGTATTTAGATTGTAGGCTTTTGGTCGGAAATGAAAGACAACACATGAACTCGCATTCTGTCTACAGCCCACAGCCTCTAGCCTACCGCCTAAGCGCGGAGCGCGTCTGATGGACCGTTCGACCATGGCGGTCTTTACGGGCAGCGCGAATCCGCAGCTTGCCCAAGATATCGTGCGGCATTTGTCCGTACCGCTCGCCCGTTCTGAAGTGGGACGCTTTAGCGACGGCGAGATTCAGGCCGAAGTGATGGAAAACGTTCGCGGTCGCGATGTGTACATCGTGCAGTCGACGTGTCCTCCGGCCAACGAAAACATCATGGAGTTGTTGGTGATGGTCGATGCTTGTCGACGTGCATCGGCAGCGCGAATTACCGCAGTGGTGCCGTATTTCGGGTATGCGAGGCAAGATCGCCGGCCGCGTGCCATGCGAGTACCGATCACTGCGAAGCTAGTCGCCAACATGATTGCGAGCGCCGGCGTCGATCGTTTGCTTACCGTCGATGTGCATGCCGATCAGATTCAAGGATTCTTCGATATCCCGGTCGATAACGTTTATGCGTCGCCGGTGTTGTTGGGCGATGTGTGGAAACAAAAGTACGACAACTTGGTGGTCGTCTCGCCGGATGTCGGTGGCGTGGTGCGCGCACGAGCGATCGCCAAGCGTCTCGATGACTCCGAGTTGGCGATCATCGACAAGCGCCGACCGAAAGCGAATGTGTCCGAAGTGATGAACATCATCGGCGAAGTGAAAGGCAAGAGCTGTGTGTTGGTCGACGACTTGGTCGATACGGCCGGAACACTTTGTCATGCGGCCGCAGCGCTCAAAGACGAAGGTGCGAAACGCGTCGTTGCCTACATCACGCATCCGGTGTTGTCGGGCGCGGCGATCGATCGCATTGGCAAATCGCAGTTGGATGAGTTGGTCGTCACCGACACCATTCCGCTGCGCGAAGCCGCCAAGAACTGTCCGAAAATTCGCCAGCTCTCGGTCGCCGGGTTGCTCGCGGAAACGATGCGTCGCATCCGCGATGAGGAGAGCGTGAGTTCGCTTTATATCGATTAGCGATGGGTGACGAGTGCTGTGCAAGAATGTTCGTCAGCATGACCATACGCACACATCGCAATAGCGCAGTTCTGGCTTTTGGTCGCGAATCCAGAATTGCATTCATTGATGGGAAGTGATTGACGGCGTGACGATTTGTTCATCGCCCAGCACTCATCACCCATTATTTTCTTTGGAGTATGTGTAATGAAAACTTCGTTTGAATTGGTCGCCGACGACCGGACAGGTACACAGGGGAAAGGTGCGAGCCGCCGCCTGCGTCGTTCCGGTAAAGTCCCGGCGATTCTGTACGGCGGTCACGCCGAACCGCGTTTGTTGATTCTGGATCATCAGAATCTATTGACCTTGTCGGTCAACGAACGTTTCTTCACCACCATTCTATCGCTGCGCGTGGGCGACGAGAAACAGGCGGCTATCGTCAAGGACGTGCAACGTCATCCGGCCAAGAACTGGGTGTTGCATTTGGATTTGCAGCGCGTCATGGACAACGAAAAGATTCGCATGACGATTCCGTTGCACTTCACCGGTGCCGCAGGCGCGCCGGGCGTCAAGACTCAAGGCGGCATCGTGTCGCACTTGCTCAACGACGTGGAAATCTTTTGCTTGCCGAAGGATCTGCCGGAGTCGTTGGAGATCGACATGTCGGCGATGAACATGAACGACATCAAGCGGCTCTCGGATATTCCGTTGCCTCCGGGCGTCGAGATCGTGTTGCTCTCGCACGGCCGCGACGAAGCGGTGGTGTCGATCCATCATCCGCGCGCCGAAGAAGTCGAAGCAGCGCCGGTCGCGGTGGCGGCAGAAGCTGCGCCGGCGGCAGGTGCGGCACCGGCGGCAGGTACAGCGGCGGCTCCGGCCGCAGCGGCGGCGGCGCCGGCGAAGAAGGAAGGCGGCAAGAAGTAGCGGCACCCGCGAGAGCGTGAGGGCGTGAGGTCGGAAGATCGAGACATCGGTTTTCTTATATTTCGCGCTCTCACGATCTCCCGCGCTCACGTTCATGTCCGGCGCAACTCTCAATGCCATCGTCGGTCTCGGCAATCCCGGGCCCGAGCATGTACACACGCGTCACAACGCGGGCTTCTGGCTGGTCGAATTGTTGGCTGCGAAGTTCAAAGCTAATTTTCGCTCCCACGCGAAATATCACGGCGAAGTATGCCGCATCGAAATTGCGGGACAAGAGATCACGCTCTTGAAACCGCAGACGTATATGAATCGCAGCGGTCTTGCGGTACGTGCGTTGTGCGATTATCTGAAAATTCCTTCACATCAAGTGCTGATCGCATACGACGAGCTCGATCTCGCGGTGGGAACGGCGCGTTTCAAATTTGCCGGCGGACCGGGCGGTCACAACGGCATGCGCGATGTCATCACGCATATCGGTCAAGAGTGCTGGCGCATGCGAATCGGCATCGGTCATCCCGGCAATCGCGACGAAGTGATCGATTACGTGCTGCATCGAGCATCGGCAGCCGATGAGAAATTAATTCAAGACAGCATCGCGCGCGCGGCGGACGCCGTCGACGTATTTCTAGAGCAGGGCGCGGAAAAAGCGATGAACAAATTGCACGGGAAGACTTGATGGATTGTCGGCGATGAGCGATCAGTGATGGGTGATGGGCACGACGCTCATACTCATCACTCATCACCCTTCACAGCGAATAAACAATGGGCATCAAATGCGGCATCGTCGGATTACCCAACGTCGGTAAGTCCACGCTATTCAACGCGCTCACGCGTGCGCAAATCGCGGCGGAGAACTATCCGTTCTGCACCATCGATCCGAACATCGGCATCGTGCCGGTTCCCGATCCGCGTCTGGAAGCGCTTGCCAAAATCGTCAAGCCCGAGCGAATTCTTCCGGCCACGGTGGAATTTGTCGATATTGCGGGATTGGTGGCGGGCGCGTCCAAGGGCGAAGGGTTGGGGAATAAATTTCTCGCTCACATCCGCGAGACCGACGCGATTGCGCACGTTGTGCGCTGTTTCGAAAATGACGATATCGTGCACGTTGCCGGTCGAGTGAAACCGCTGGATGACGTCGCCATCATCAACACCGAACTGGCATTGGCCGATCTCGATACAGTCGAACGCGCGCTGTTACGAGCCGAGAAAGCGGCCAAGGCGGGCGACAAAGACGCGATCAAATTACGCGATCTATTGAAGCGCCTCGGCGAGCACTTGAATACCGGCACAGCGGCGCGTGCGTTAATCGGCGACGCCGAACAGCGCAAACTTTTGCGCGACCTGCATCTCATTACTTTGAAGCCGCTAATGTACGTGGCGAATGTCGCGGAGAATGGTTTCGACAACAATCCGCATCTGGACGAGCTGCGTAAAGTGGCGGCGCAAGAGGGCACCGACGTTGTGCCGGTGTGTGCCGCGATCGAAGCTGAAATCGCCCAACTCGACGAAGCCGATCGCGCCGAGTTTCTCGCTGAGATCGGATTGAGCGAGCCGGGACTCAATCGCGTCATTCGCGCCGGTTACAAATTGCTTGGACTGCAAACCTACTTTACCGCGGGCGTAAAAGAAGTTCGCGCCTGGACGGTGACCGCCGGTTCCACCGCGCCGCAAGCGGCCGGTGTGATTCACACCGATTTTGAGAAGGGTTTTATTCGCGCCGAGGTGATTGCGTACGACGATTTTCTGGCCGGCAAAGGCGAGGCGGGCGCGAAGGAAAGCGGCAAGCTTCGGCTGGAAGGAAAGGAGTACATCGTGCGCGAAGGTGACGTAATGCATTTCCGATTCAACGTATGATGGCGTTGGCGGCGTGCGTTGTTTCGCGCACTGAAAGCAAATACGCGCATCTCGCGCGCGCACGACAATTTTTATTGAGCGACAGCGTGCGCCGGACCGCGATTCGACAAATGCGGCTATAGTAGCCGGCGCCAATAACTTACGTATCTTGCGGAGGCGATCATCGTGCAACACGCCTGGGAAAAATCTTATACAAGCGGCATTTCATGGAATTTCCCATTGCCGGCGGCCAAACCCGTTCCGAGCATTTTGGAAGAAGCCGCGCGCCAGTGGCCCGACAAAGTCGGCTTAGATTTCTACGATCGAACATTCACGTACGCCGAATTGCTCCAATCGGCAGCGCGCGTCGCCAAGGGCTTGCAAGCGATCGGCGTGGGTCCGGGCGTGCACGTTGGTTTGCATCTCATTAACTCGCCGCACTACTTGTTGTGCTTCTTTGGCATCCTGATGGCGGGTGGGCGCGTGGTAAATTTTAGTCCTTTGGCGGCGAAGCGCGAGTTGGAGTATCAGTTAGTCGACTCGAAGACCCAAGTGATGATTACGCTTGGAACCAAAACGCTGTACGGACAAGTCGCGCCATTGAAAGGCAAGGGCGAGCTCAAGAATATTATCGTCTGTAACTTGACCGATTTTGTTTCTGCAGACGCAGCCGCTACGCTACTCGGACCGCTCGCGGCAAGTCCCGAGACCAACGTTGGCGATATCGATTTCGCGCAACTAATCGATAACGACGGCAAGTTTCAACGCCATCCGGTTGGCAAGCTCGAAGACGAAGTCGCGGTATTGCAGTACACGGGCGGAACAACAGGCGAGCCGAAAGGCGCGATGCTGACGCATGCGAATTTTTGCGCTGTGCTTAATATCTACGATCACTGGCGCGGCGGCGAAGTGATTGAAGAGGATGCCAGAGTGTTGTTGGTGTTGCCGCTCTTTCATATCTTCGGCCTGACCTCGGCAATGCTGGGCAATTTATTTTTCGGCATTCGCATCGTACTGCACGTGCGTTTCGATACCGACCGAGCGCTCGCCGATATTACGCGGAAGAAGATCACGCGCTTCGGCGGCGTGCCTACTATGTTTGCCGCGCTGGTGAATCATCCGCGCTTAAAGGAATTCGATATTTCCTCGCTCAAACGCTGCGGTTCCGGCGGTGCGCCGTTGCCTGCGGATGTGTTGCAACGATTTAAGGCACTGACCGGCGTGACGCCCAAAGAAGGATATGGACTGACGGAAACCGCGCCGCTTGCGACATTGCAACTTGTCGCAGGTGAGCCGCGCGCGGGGTCGGTGGGTTTGCCGGCGCCGCACACGTTGATCGAGGTGGTCGACATTGAAGATGGCGAAACGGTATTGCCGCTCGGCTCGCGTGGCGAGATTTGTATTACCGGCCCGCAAGTCATGAAGGGCTATTGGAACAAAGCCGATGCTACCGAACTGGCGTTGCGCAAAGGTCGTTTTCACACCGGCGACATCGGTTATATGGATGAAGACGGCTATGTCACGCTGGTCGATCGCAAGAAGGACATGATTCTCTCCGGCGGATACAACGTTTTTCCACGCAATATCGAAGAAGCGATTTACGAACATCCTTCAGTTGCCGAATGCACGGTGATCGGCGTGCCCGATGCGCATCGCGGGCAGTCGGCGAAGGCGTTCATCGCGTTAAAGAGTGGTAGCGCGTCGTTCACGTACGAAGAACTCATCGCGTTTTTGCGCGATCGACTCGCCAAATACGAGATGCCCACCGAAATCGAAATCCGCGACAGCTTGCCAAAGACCGCAGTCGGCAAACTCACCAAAAAAGAATTGGTGGCGGAAGAAGTCGCCAAGCGCGCGGCGCGATAGTCTTTTTACAGAGACCTGAGGTTCGAATATGTCTAGCAAGAGCCGTGCGGAATTCGTGTGGGAAGATCCCTTTCTCATGGAGCAGCAGTTGAGCGAGGAAGAGCAGTTGGTCATGAAGACCGCGCACGACTACGCCCAAGAGAAACTGCAACCGCGCGTGCGGCAGGCATTTCGCGAAGAAAAAACCGATCCGGCCATCTTTCGCGAAATGGGCGAGCTCGGTTTGCTCGGGCCCACGTTGCACGGCTACGGTTGCTCGGGGCTCAACTATGTGAGCTACGGATTGATTGCGCGCGAGATCGAGCGAGTCGACTCCGGTTATCGATCGATGATGAGTGTGCAATCGAGTTTGTGCATGTATCCGATCTACGCATTCGGCAGCGATGCGCAAAAAGAAAAATATTTACCGAAGCTTGCGAGCGGTGAATACATCGGTTGCTTCGGATTGACGGAGCCGGACTTCGGTTCCGATCCGGGCGGCATGATTACGCGTGCGAAGAAAGTTGCGAATGGCTATCTGCTCAATGGCGCGAAGACGTGGATTTCCAATGCGCCAATCTCGGACGTGCTCATCGTATGGGCTAAGACCGATGACCCAAGCGGAAAAAGAGAAGAAATACGCGGTTTCGTTTTGGAGAAAGGCATGAAGGGTTTAACGACGCCAAAAATCGACGGCAAGTTGTCGTTGCGCGCGTCGATCACGGGGCAAATCGTGATGGCCGATGTGCTGGTGCCGGAAGACGCCATTCTGCCCGATGTCAAAGGGCTCAAAGGTCCATTCTCGTGTTTGAACAATGCACGACTCGGTATCGCATGGGGAGCGCTCGGCGCGGCCGAAGCGTGCTGGCATGCTGCGCGAAATTACACGATGGATCGCAAACAATTCGGCAAACCGCTTGCTGCGAATCAATTGATTCAGAAAAAGCTAGCGGACATGCAAACTGAAATTAGTTTGGGATTGCTCGGCTGCTTGCATGCAAGTCGTCTGCAAGACGACGGCAAACTCGCGCCGGAACTGATCTCGTTAATCAAACGCAATTCTTGCGGCAAGGCGCTCGACGTTGCGCGCGCGGCGCGCGACATGCACGGCGGCAACGGCATCTCCGAGGAATATCCGGTGCTGCGACACGCGATCAATCTCGAAACCGTTAACACTTACGAAGGCACGCACGACATTCATGCGTTGATCTTGGGGCGTGCGCAGACGGGAATCGCCGCTTTCTGACGAAAGCGGTTGTGAATCGTGAATCGTGAATGGCAAGAAAGATTTGGCTATCGCTACTCTGCTAGTCACTAGTCACGCGCGCAGCGCTTACATCATCCCCGTTTGTAGTCGCGCTGCCTCGGACATCATTTCGCGATTCCATGGCGGGTCGAAAACGAGTTCGACATCGGCGTGGTCGATGGTGGGCACCATTTCAACCTTTTCTTTCACGTCTTGCACCAATACTTCGCCCATGCCGCAACCGGGAGCAGTGAGCGTCATTTTGATATGCACAATGCGTTTGTTGTCGGCGGCGGGTTCCAGTTCGCATTCGTAGATCAAACCCAGTTCAACGATGTCGACGGGAATTTCCGGGTCGTAGCAGGTTTTCATTTGCTCCCAGACAAGTTTCTTTACATCGTCATCGGTCGCATTCGGCGGTAATTCAATCGGTGAGTTCGCTTCTTTGCCGAGCGCGTCGGCATGTTTGCCGGGCACGCGAAACAAATTGCCTTCGATGTACACGGTGAAGCTGCCGCCGAGCGCCTGCGTGATGAATCCCGTTTTGCCTGCGCGTAGCGTGACGGCGACGCCGGCCGGAACCATGACGGCTTCGACGTCATGTTGAATCGTTATGGGTTCGTGATCGCGGTTGTACATGTGTGAATCTACAAGAGAAGCTATTCGGTGGAATTACTCGGTTGAGATAAGCGGATGGGTCGCGACTTGTCGCGCGTGGGAATTCAGCGCGGCATCGAGCGTGTGCCAACAAAGCGTCGCGCATTTCACACGCGCTGGAAAATCGCGAACGCCCGTCAGTGCCGCAAGTTTTCCAAGACGCTCGGCGTTGACTGGCGCGTCGTGATGGGTGAGCACATCGTGAATCTCGTGAAACAAACTCTCGACCTCGGCTATCGTTTTGCCGCGCACAACTTCGGTGAGCAATGAAGCGGACGCAACCGAAATCGCGCAACCGCTGCCGTCGAATTTCACGACGTCGATACGGTCGCCGCGCATCGTTAAGTAAACGGTAAGTTTATCGCCGCACAATGGGTTGTGGCCGTCAGCTTGCGCGTCGGCAGGTTCGATTTTGCCGAAGTTGCGGGGCTGGCGATTGTGATCGACGATGATGTCGCGATAGAGGTCTTTGAGATCCATGATGGCCGTGACGTCAAGAGAAACTTGTTTTCGTGCGGGCCGTTCCGATGGCGATTCGCGGCCGCCGTGAATACGTCCCTGTAGGCTCCCGCAAAGGCTTCTGTTTTTGAGGGCCGCTAATCACCATCGGAACAGTGCGCACGACGTTGGTGATATCGATACTCATCGAAACATTTCCTGAGCCTTGAGAATAGCAGCCACCAATCGATCGACTTCGCTGTGAGTGTTGTAGAAGGCGAAGGAGGCGCGGGCGGTCGCGGGAATTTGATAGAAGTCCATCACCGGCATTGCGCAGTGGTGGCCGGTGCGAATCGCAACGCCTTCGACATCAAGGATGGTGCCGATGTCGTGGGGGTGAATACCTTTCAAAGTGAA
>JAYTQU010000124.1:0-8432 GCA_043746555.1 Pseudomonadota bacterium
ACGGCCTGAAAAATACTCACGTACTGCCGTGTACGCTGCGCTTTTTCAAGCCGTTGCGCCTTGCCCCGCATCGCTTGATCCCAACCTGACAAAGTAGAACTAGATAGCCGACGAATTGTTTCGATCTTGGGCGTGTTAGTGTAAGTTCTCGCCGGTACTTTAGTTCCGGCGAGAATGGCTATGCGCCTCCTAAAACGTATTGGGTTTGTCATCGTCGGTCTCGCAGCGATCGTATTGCTTGCAATCTACATTTTCCTGCGCGGCAGTCTGCCGCAGCTCGATGGCAAAGTAGTTGCGTCGAATCTGAGCGGTCCGGTTTCGCTGGAGCGAGATGCGCAAGGCGTCGTCACTATTACCGCAAGCAATCGCGCAGACCTTGCCTACGCGACCGGTTATGCGCATGGACAAGATCGATTGTTTCAGATGGATTTGCAACGTCGCTTGGCGGCCGGCGAATTATCGGAACTACTAGGGAAAGACTTCGTCGATCTCGACAAGCGCTTTCGCCGTCACGACTTTCGCGATGTCGCGCGCCAAGTGATCGCGCAAGCAACAGCGGAGCAGCAAAAGATTGTCGATGCCTATGTCGCCGGTGTAAATGCAGCGCGCGAGGCAATGAGTTCGCGACCGTTCGAATATCTACTACTGCAATCTCAGCCGGCGCCGTGGACTGCCGAAGATTGCGTATTGGTGGCGTTCGCCATGTATATCGATTTGAACGATTCGGAAGGCGCGCACGAATTGGAGCGTGCTCAATTGCACTCGGCGCTGCCGCAAGCCGTGTTCGATTTGCTCTATCCGCGCGGTACAAAATGGGACGCGACGCTCGACGATAGCGATCTTTCGAATGCGCACGCGGAAATCCCGGGCGCCGAGGTCATCGACTTGCGGGCGAAAAAATCGCCATCGAGGGAGCGAACGCCAACGGCGGATGCCGATTATCCGGGGAGTAACAACTTTGCGATCGCAGGTCGGCGCACCGCCAATGGCAGCGCGTTGGTCGCCAACGACATGCATTTGGGATTGCGACTGCCGCATATTTGGTATCGGGCGCGCTTGGTGATGAAGCCGAGCGATGTGAGCGTCGCGGCACGCACGAGCCGAGACTTGACCGGCGTGACGTTACCGGGCTTGCCGATACTGGTCGCCGGTAGCAACGGCCACATCGCGTGGGGCTTTACCAATTCGCAGGGCGACTATGACGATCTCGTGTTAGTCGCGACCAATGCGGAACATCCGAATCAATATCGCAATGGCGATCGGTATCTAAATTTCGGCGTGCGGCACGAGCAAATCAAAGTGCGTGATGGCGCAGCTATCGCAGTCGACTATCGCGATACGATTTGGGGGCCGTTGCTCGACGCCACGCTCGACGGAAAATTAGTCGCTGTAGCCTGGACCGCACAGCGCGCCGAGGCGACCAATTTTCGACAACTGGATTTAGAAACGGCTACGACAGTTGTGCAGGCGCTCGATATTGCAAACACCGTGGGCATTCCCGTGCAAAATTTTGTCGCCGCCGACGATCGAGGTCATATCGGTTGGACGCTGATCGGTAAGCTTCCCAAGCGCAGCGGCTACGACGGTCGTTTACCGGAATGCTGGGGTTGCGCGGCGGAAGACTCCAAAGGCTTGAAGGGCTGGCCGGGGAGTGTTCTGACCGACAAGGATGTCGGAAATGCCGGTGTCGTAGGACACATTCACCGGCCCGACAACACCGGCACGCCCTACATCCCTGTAGGTTGGACCGGATGGGTCGAGCCTAAAGACTATCCGCGCATCCTCGATCCTTACAACGGACAGTTGTGGTCGGCGAATTCGCGTACGTTAGGCAGTTCGATTCTTCGCCATGAGGCCGATGTCATGAGCGAAGAAGGTATGGATCGCGGTGCGCGCGCACAACAAATTCGCGACGATTTGTCTGCGCTCAAGCAAGCGACGCCGATGGACTTACTCAAAATACAACTCGACGATCGTGCGCTGTTTCTCAAGCGTTGGGCGGATCTGTTGGTGCGCATGCAAGACGAAGCCTATTTGCGCGGGCATGCTACTCGGCGAGCGGCGCTCAAACTCGTCGCGGAATGGAGCGGTCGCGCAAGTGTGGACGATGCGGGATATCGAATCGTACGAGCGTTTCGCGCAGCCATGCAGGACGACATCTATCGAAGTTTGATCGCGAAGGCGCAGTCGCGTTATCCCGACGCGCAGTTCCAACCGTCTGCGCGCTTCGAAGACACTGCGTGGCGAATCATGACCACTCAGCCGGCAAATTTTCTCGACGCGAGATTCGACCGCTGGGATTTGCGTGTGCTCGACTCGCTCGATCGCGCGCTCGCGCAATTGGAAAAGGAATGCGACGTGAGCGATAGAACTTTGGCCAAGTGCACCTGGGGTCGGCGCAACGAATTGAAGATGGAGCATCCACTGGCCGCGGCGTTGCCGTTAGTGGGTCGCTTGCTCAGTATGCCGCGCGATCAGTTGCCGGGCGATAACGATATGCCGCGCGTGCAAGCGCCTTCTTTCGGCGCGTCGGAACGCTTCGCGGTGTCACCGGGTCACGAAGCCGAAGGATACTTTCACATGCCCGGAGGGCAGAGCGGTCATCCGCTATCGCCGTTTTTTTCCGCGGGACACGAAGCGTGGGTGCGCGGCGAGCCGACGCCGTTTCTACCCGGCGTCACAGTGCATCGATTGGAGTTGTCGCCGCCGTAGCGCGGACTGTATGCGCACTATGTATGCGCGCAAAATCCGATCCCAGCTATTTCATGTTCTCGATGAGATCGTGCACCTGCGTTGCGGTGAGATCCAAAACGACCGTGGGATCGTCTTTGCCGTTGGCCTCCGACGCTGCAGGATTTGGTGCCGGGTTATAGTCGTGCAGCCAACGAATATCGACTTCTAACGTGCGATCAGCGTAATCGATGGGCGGCGGTTCGAACGGTATCTTAGCTTGTGCGGGCATCGACCTTCTCCGACATTAGACAGTGTGCACACGTTCGCAGATTCCCGCGCGCCGGCGATAGACGCGGATCACACACCGACGACATTCAGGGTTGACATGTGCGACGTCGGTAAAATATGTCGTAACCGTCGCGGCGTTGTCTAGTGCTTTCCCTCACATTCAGCGCATCGTCGCACGCCGCAATCGGCTATGCTTACGTCTTTAGCTAATCACATTTTTGGATTTCTACCAGCGGAATAATTCGATGAGCGCACCTTCTACTGCCACTCGGACTACAAGATTCACCGGCACCGACCGTTATGTTGCCACCGACGATCTGATGATGGCGGTGAATGCCGCGGTCACGCTCGGTCGTCCGCTGCTCGTGAAAGGCGAGCCGGGCACGGGCAAGACGCAATTGGCCGAGGAAGTGGCGCGCGCGTTGGATCGTCCTTTATATCGCTGGCATATCAAGTCCACGACCAAAGCCCAGCAAGGTCTGTACGAGTACGATGCGGTCTCGCGATTGCGCGATTCGCAATTGGGCGAGGAAAAAGTTCACGATATCGGCAACTACATCGTCAAAGGACGAATGTGGGAAGCCTTCGACAGCGACGTGCAACCCGTGTTACTCGTCGATGAAATCGACAAAGCGGATATCGAATTCCCTAACGATTTACTGCACGAACTCGATCGCATGGAGTTCTACGTTTACGAAACGCGGCAATGGGTGAAGGCCAAGCAACGGCCCATCATCATCATCACCAGCAACAACGAGAAGGAATTACCCGACGCATTCTTGCGGCGTTGTTTCTTTCACTACATCCGCTTTCCCGATGTGGCGACCATGGAAAAGATCGTGGCGGTTCACTATCCGAAATTGAAGAAGGAATTACTGGCTGCGGCAATGACGTCGTTCTTCGAGTTGCGCGAAGTGCCGGGACTGAAGAAAAAGCCATCGACCTCGGAACTGCTCGACTGGCTCAAATTGCTATTGGCCGAGGACATCCCGCCCGAAGCGCTACGTAGCGAAGACAACAAAAAGATGATCCCCATTCTGCACGGCGCGCTGCTCAAGAACGAACAGGATGTGCACCTATTCGAGCAATTGGCGTTCATGCATCGGCGGCAACAGGGTGGAAGGTAGCGCCAGAAGGCGTTAGGGGTTTGGAGTTAGCCAGAATGGCGCCGATTCTTCCTCTGGCTATCGCCTAACGACTAATAGCTAACACCTTCTCTACCATGCTCATCAAATTCTTTTTCGCTCTCCGCCAAGGCGGCGTGCCGGTATCGATTACCGAATTGCTCACGTTGCTTGAAGCGTTGCGTTTGGAAGTCGCCGAGACCAGTGTCGAGGGATTTTATTATCTTTCGCGTGCGTGCATGGTCAAGGACGAGAAACACTTCGATAAATTCGATCGGGTGTTCGCCAATTATTTCAAAGGCGTCGAGAAAATGTTCGACGCGCTACTCGCGAATATTCCCGATGAATGGTTGCGACGCGAGATGACGCGCTTTCTCTCCGATGAAGAGAAAGCCAAGATCGAAGCGCTCGGCGGTTGGGAAAAATTGATGGAGACGTTGCGCAAACGGCTCGAAGAACAGAAAGAGCGGCATCAAGGCGGCAACAAGTGGGTCGGCACCGGAGGAACGTCGCCGTTCGGCGCGTATGGCTACAATCCCGAAGGGATTCGTATCGGTCAGAAAGAATCGATCAATCGCCAAGCCGTGAAAGTGTGGGATCAACGCACCTTCCGCAATTTGGACGATAACATCGAGCTCGGCACGCGCAATATAAAATTGGCGCTGCGCAAGCTGCGCAAGTTCGCGCGCGAAGGCGTTGCCGATCAATTGGACATGGACGACACCATCAGCTCCACGGCGCGCAACGCCGGTTGGCTCGACTTGAAGTTCGTTCCCGAACGCCACAACGCCATCAAGATATTGTTGTTGTTCGATATCGGCGGAACGATGGACCCGTACATCAAAGTATGCGAAGAATTATTTTCCGCCGCGCGCGCCGAATTCAAACACTTGGAGTATTACTACTTTCACAACTTCGTTTACGAAACCGTATGGAAGGACAATCGTCGTCGGCATGCGCAGCGCAAAACCACATTCGAGTTGCTGCGCACTTATCCGCACGACTACAAACTTATCATCGTCGGCGATGCTTCGATGAGTCCGTACGAGATTCTGCAACCCGGCGGTAGCGTTGAACACTGGAACGACGAAGCGGGTGCGGTCTGGTTACAGCGCATGAAGCAGACCTGGGAACATTGCATCTGGCTGAATCCCGAACGCGAAGATCGCTGGGATTTTTATCCGTCGGTACAAATTACCCGCGAGTTGATGGAAGACAAAATGTTTCCGTTAACGCTGGCGGGATTGGACAAGGCGATTAAAGCGCTGCACTAGCGTGCAATGCCGCGAGATCGTTGGTCGTGAGAGCGTATGTGGGCAGAGCGCTAATAGCCCGGCGCCAATTGTGTCCGGGTTAATAGTTGCGTCGCCTTATTCTAACCATCTCGCGCTCTCGCGCTCTCGCGATTTCACCGCTTTGACATCGCCTTGATGTCCGCAAGCACCGCTTCGGAATGACCCTTCGGATCGACGTCGCGATAAATTTTGGCAATGTGGCCGGTCGGATCGATGAGAAACGTTTCGCGTTTCGCGAGTTCAGCGAGTCCCATATATTTTTTCAGAACGCCATAGGCTTTGGTCGTTTCTTTGGTGTGATCGGCCAGCAGCGTGAACGGCAGGCTGTGCTTGGTTTCGAATTTCTTGTGCGACTCCACGTCGTCGATGCTGATGCCGACGATGACCGCGTTAGCGTCGCGAAAGGCAAATACGTTGTCGCGAAACTCGCAGGCTTCGGTGGTGCAACCGGGTGTTTGATCCTTGGGATAAAAGTACAGTACTAGCCATTTACCTTTATATTCGTCGAGCGTATGCCACTGTCCATTTTGATCTTGCAGCTTAAAGCCCGGTGCCGGCGTGCCGATAGCAAGTGACGCAGTCTCGGAATGAGCGGCAACCATCGAAGACAGTCCGATGACGAAAGCGAGTGCAAGAGCGAACTTGGCGATGCGGATGCGAAACATGGCGGCGCTCCAAAAAACGGGAAGACGACAGCTTAGTCGCCTATGCGATACTTGTCGCTATCCGATTCGATCGACGACCGCCAGACTTCCTGTAGGAACAAGTGACTCACGATGACCGAGGCGCAGACATCGCCCGACTCGCATAACGTCTTGCCCCGCATCGGACTGGTGCTGCCGGGCGGCGGTGCGCGCGCGGCCTATCAAGTGGGCGTACTGCGCGCAATGGCGGATTTGTTACCGGCGCGCACGCCTAATCCGTTTCCGGTGATCGCGGGCACGTCTGCGGGCGCGATCAATGCAACCGAGCTCGCGATTCATGCCGAGCGATTTCGTATCGCGACGGTAAACTTGGAGCGGGTGTGGCGCAATTTTCAAGTGAGCCAAGTATTTCGCGCGGATGTGTTCAGCATGATTCGCGGCAGCCTGCATTGGTTCTTGGCAATGGTGTCGGGCGGCTGGTTGGTGCCGCCGCCGAAGTCGCTGTTCGACAATCATCCGTTGCGCGAATTGCTTAATGCGAATTTCGATTTCGACGGCATCAGTCGTTCGATTCAGAGCGGGCATCTTCAAGCGCTCGCGATTGCAGCGGCGGGTTACTCAAGTTCGAGATCGGTTTCGTTCTTCGAAGGACCGCCCGATAAGCATTCCTGGTATCGGGTGCGACGCGGCGGCGAAGCCACGAAACTCACGATCGATCACTTGATGGCCAGCGTCGCCGTGCCGTTTCTTTTTCCACCCGTGATGATGGGCAACGAATATTTCGGCGACGGTTCGATGCGTCAGGCTACGCCATTCAGCGCCGCAATTCGTTTGGGCGCGGATCGCCTCTTGGTGATCGGCACGCGTAACGATGCGCGGGTCGAGCGTCGCATGACGCCGCGCAGTCCGAGCTTCGGACAGATATTCGGCTACATGCTCGATGCGTTGTTTTCCGATGGTTTGTATTCTGACCTTGAGCGGCTCAATCAAATAAACGATTTGCTTCGGCAGATCGGACCGGTGCGCACCGCGCAGTCGGTTCTAAAGCCGGTCGATTTGTTGGTAATACTGCCGAGCCGCGATTTATCGGAGATCGCGCGCCAACATGCGAATTCGCTGCCGCGCACCTTGCGTGTGTTGTTGCGGACCATGGGCGCGATGAATACCGGCGGCAGCGAACTGATGAGCTACTTGATGTTTCAAGGTAGTTTTACGCGCGATTTAATCGCGCTCGGCTACAAAGACGCAATGGACCGCAGTGGCGAAATCATGCGTTTTCTCGGCGGCGAATTTTTACAATCCACCGGCGCTACGCAAACGATGCGCAAACTTCGTTCCAGCACCTAAATCCTTTTTCCGACTTTCGATGACCGCGCTACTCACCGCCGCATTCTATAAATTCGTCGAACTACGCGATTTCGCGCAGCTCAAAGCGCCGTTGCTTGCGTTGTGCGAACAGCGAAGTGTGAAAGGAACGGTGTTGCTCGCGAGCGAAGGCATCAACGGTACGATAGCGGGCACGCGCCAAAATGTTTACGCGGTACTAGCGTTTTTGCGCAGCGATTCGCGTCTCGGGGATTTGATTCACAAAGAATCTCCTGCCAACGAAATGCCGTTCTATCGCATGAAAGTGCGGTTGAAGCGCGAGATCGTTACGCTCGGCGTGCCGGTGGTCAGTCCGACTAAGATGGCCGGCAAGTACGTCAGGGCCGATGAGTGGAACAAATTACTCGACGACCCCGATGTGGTGTTCGTCGATGTGCGTAACGATTACGAAGTCGCGCTTGGCACGTTCAATGGTGCGCTCAATCCCAATACCAAAAGTTTTCGCGAACTCCCTCGGTGGGTGCGTTCGCAAAGCGCATTGCGCGACAAACCGAAGGTTGCGATGTTTTGCACCGGCGGAATTCGTTGCGAAAAATCCACCGCATTTATGCGCGCTGAAGGGTTCCCGGAAGTTTTTCACCTTGAAGGCGGAATACTGAAATATTTGGAGACTATTCCCAAGGAGCAAAGTCGTTGGGAAGGAGAGTGCTTTGTATTCGATGAGCGCGTATCGGTGGGTCACGGATTGACTCCGGGTCGTTACGAACTCTGCCGCGCCTGTCGTGAACCATTGGGCGACGCAGAACGCGCATCGCCGCTGTTTGTGCGTGGCGTGAGCTGCGCCAAATGTCACGATGCGAAGTCCGAAATAAAAAAAGAAGGTTTGCGCGAACGACAACGCCAAGTTGAACTCGCCAAGAGTCGCAATCGAATGCACGTTGGCGCGCGTCACTCACCAAAGCGGAACAAGCAGAACGGGAATTCCTGACGGCTACCAACAAAGAGCGCGTTGCGATTCGTAGCGGCGCGGCTGTTTTGTAACCGGATCGGTAAACTCTATTGCCTTCGCCAATAGTTGCAGC
>JAYTQU010000125.1:0-3152 GCA_043746555.1 Pseudomonadota bacterium
CGTCGAGCCAGCCCACCGCAAAACCATTGCTGTAACGCATATCGACGTAACTCATTTCGCCGGCGCGCGTCGCAATCAACGGACTGGCGGCGGAGAGAAATCTTTCTAAACGCTCAGCGACATCCTGTCGCCCAAGCCGTACGACGACACCGCCGTTGCCGCTCGACGTTGTTTGAGTACTGGTCACAGTGAGTTCCCATGCGCCACGCGGATCAAGCGTCACGCGCGCCAAGCGCAATCCAACGACAGCGAGACGCGGAAGCGAATCGAGATACAACCGCGCAACTTGCGCTTCGGTGCCGTCGGGACCGTTTAACTGCGGCAGTTCCGGCGGCACATAGCGCGCGTCTTTCAAAAACAATTCGCCTCGCGAGTTCAGCAAGCCGCGTTCGCCCCAACGGGCGCCGGGAATTTGTTCGGCGACGGTCAAGCGCACTCCGTCTGGCCAGCGTCGTTCGATACGCACGTGATCTACCCAAGGGATCTGTTCTACCGTCGCTTGCAAGTCGCTGAGCTTGAGCGACACGAAACCGCGCTTGGTATTGGCGGGCGATTTGCAAAACGCCAACACGGCCTGTTCGATTTGCGGAACCGAGACGCGGAGAAATTGCCCAGTGACTTCCACATGACGCACCGGGCGGTCGAGCAGCGCGAGCACCGACCAAACCAAAGCGACGGCGCACAGCGCACTGCTCGCTACGATCAATATTCGATTGCGATCCTGCGATGCCAGCGCGGCAACGACGGCCGATGCTTCGCTTGACCTACTCGTTTGTCTTCGATTGCGTTTGCGGAACCACAACATCATGTGTTTCCTCCACGGCTATATTCACAACTAGATTCGAGAATGCGCCACACCAATTCGTCGAACTCGATACCGACAGCGTGTGCGGCTTTCGGCACCAACGAGTGACTGGTCATTCCCGGCGTCGTGTTTACTTCGAGCAAGTAATTGCGGCCGCTTTTATCGCGCATTACATCGACGCGCCCCCAACCACCGCAATCGACCGCACGAAATGCCGCGAGCGCGAGGTCGCGCAATTCTTCTTCGGCAGCGCCTTGCAAACCAGGACAGATGTATTGCGTAGCGTCCGACACGTACTTGGCGTGATAGTCGTAGTACTCGCCGGACGGCACGATGCGAATTGACGGCAAAGCTTCATCGCCCAATATCGCAACGGTGTACTCATCGCCCTGAATAAGTTGCTCTATCAGCAACTCGCCGGGATACCTAGCGGCCAACTCCACCGCTTTGGCGAGATCGTCTTGGTCGAATACACGGCTGATCCCAACGCTCGACCCTTCGCAAGAAGGTTTCACGATGAGCGGCATTGTGAGTTGTCGAGCGGTGACATAGATGTCGTCGCTTTTTTGCAAGCGCGCGTAACGCGGCGTCGGCAAACCCAACGATAGCCAAACTTGTTTGGTGCGAATCTTATCCATCGATAATGCCGAACCGAGCACACCCGAACCGCTGTAAGGAATTGCAAACGATTCGAGCAAGCCTTGCACCACTCCGTTTTCACCCTGACCGCCATGCATGATGTTGAAGACGCGATCGAAACGCTTCGCCACCAATGCCTCGACCAATGCGTCCGTTCCATCCACAACCTGCACATCGACATCACGACGTTGCAGCGCTTCGAAAACATTGCGACCGGAATTGAGCGACACCTCGCGCTCCGACGAATTTCCGCCGAGCAGTACGGCGACGCGACCGAAATCCCTGGGACTGCCGGTTCGCGCGCTCATGCGAGCTTCTCACCGACAATCCGCACTTCCGGAATCAGCGCCACGCCGTGCACGCGCACAACGGTCGCTTGTACGTGATCGATCACGCGCTCCAAATCGTCCGCGCTTGCAGTACCGTCATTGATGATGAAGTTCGCATGTTTTTCGGAAACGCGCGCGCCACCGATACGAAACCCTTTAAGTCCCGCCGCTTCGATCAAGCGCGCTGCATGATCGCCCGGCGGATTGGTAAACACCGATCCACACGACAACTCGCCAATCGGTTGCGTCGCTTTACGACGTGCGAGCAGTAGCTTGATTTCCGTGTCGCTCGTGTTCGCTCCAGACTCAAATCGCAGGCGCGCGCCCAAGAACCATTCGTTCGCCGGACCTTCGGCATGACGGTACGATGTTTTATATTCACTTGCGTTGCGCCGATGGATGTCGCCACGCACGTCGATGGTTTCCACAGCGACGACGTGGTTCCAAGTTTCGCCGCCGAATGCCCCCGCGTTCATTGCCAACGCACCGCCGACGGTGCCCGGAATGCCGGCAAAAAATTCTCCGGTTTTGAGCGACCACTTCGCGCATTGCCGCGCGAGTTTTGCGCAGGTTACGCCGCTGCCGGCGTACACATCATTGCCATCGACTCGTATTAATTCCGCGAACGCGCCGAGCGTTGCAATGACGGCGCCGCGAATTCCGCCATCGCGCACCAACAAGTTACTGCCGAGTCCAACGAAGTGAACTGGCGTATCGATGGTCAGCGATTGCAAGAACGCCGACAAATCATCGACTGTCCGCGGCTTGAAGAACACATCGGCAGGTCCGCCGACGCGCCATGATGTGTGATCTGCGAGCGGCTCGTTATGCAGCACTCGCGCGTCGAAATCCGGCGGTAACTTGAGCGCCATCATGCACTCCTCCCGCTCGTGGTGGCATTAGCGTTCGACGTGACAGCCAACGACTGCACGAGTTCAGCGGGCACGCCGCCGATACTTCCCGCACCCATTGTCACTACGACATCGCCGTCTTGAACAATACGAGCCAGTGCGTCGCTTAAGTTTTCTAGTTTCTCGACGAACACCGGCTCAACGCGCCCATGCGAACGCACCGCTCGACAAATCGCTTTGCCGTCCGCGCCGGCGATGGGCGTTTCGCCCGCGGCGTATACTTCGGTGACAATCAATGCATCGACTGTGGCGAGCACGCTCGCGAAATCATCCAACAAATCGTGCGTTCGAGTATAGCGATGCGGCTCAAAAGCCAACACAATGCGGCGTCCCGGCCATCCTTGCCGAATCGCTTCGAGGGTCGCGGCAATCTCCGTCGGGTGATGACCGTAGTCATCGATGATGGTGATGCGACCGGTTGGCGTCTGCACATCGCCGTACTGTTGCAGACGTCGATCGATTCCTTGA
>JAYTQU010000126.1:0-3675 GCA_043746555.1 Pseudomonadota bacterium
AGCGAGAGTTGCTCGCAGATGATCCCCACTGACGCCATCGCCAATATTCGCTGTTGAGTTTGTTGGCACCGTCGCAGCGTTGGGAAGTGTCGATGTCGCAGCGGAGGCCGCACTATCGAGCGATTGAATGGCTTCAGTGAGACTTGGCGTGATCTTGTCTAGTTCGTCGCAAGTCGCCTCACGCCGAATGGCGGTCTGCAGTTTCTTAATCTCCGCGTCCAATTGCGGAGATTGCCCCAAAGAGGCAGTGCAAAGTCGTCCCGCTAGGCGCTTGAGGGTCGCCTCCATGGTAAGAAATTTTCGCCGCTCACCTTCCAGCGAACTTACGCTATCGAAGTATTTCTTTTTCCAGTCTTCGGTCATCGCGCCGCCAAAACGATGCTAGAAAATACAGCGCAGAATCATCCCTCACCTAACTACATAGAGATGCGGTCCCTTTCATGAATTCGTGCGGATAGTGGTTTGCCGCATCGATAGATCGGCAAAAAAAAGCAGTACAAGCGCAGTATGGTGACCGCGAAATTCACATCGAATCGCAAGAACAACAATTTGGACCTTGAGCAACGCTTGTCGAAAGCGATCGACCAATGACTATTCGTGAGATTTAAGTTCTTTAGAGCGCGCTGACAATGATCCGCTCGCCACGGCCGATTCTGCGGCGTCTTGTTGGGTTGTATCTGCCTTTTGCCACTCGACGGCGAACTCGGCAATTTGATCGTAGCTCGATCGATCGAGACTGGTACTGGGACTGCGTCGCGGCATGCTCGACTGAATGATGGCTTTGCGCCCTCGTTGATCGAGCGGTATTGCCGAGGCTTTGACGAGATCTTCGCGTGAAACGAAATCCGACGGTATCGCCGTAGCGTGCGGCCGGTACGGGAAAATGTCGCGCAACTTTCCAGCGGAAACCAATTCTTGGAGCTCCGCTTCGTCGAAAGCGCTCGCCCGCACAATAGCCGCCACAACCGCTTCCAACGTGGCGGGACTCTGTAGCTGAGCATCAACCGATTCTCGTTCGCTCATAGATCCTGCTAAGTGACATTACTGGAAGCATACTACGCCGCTTCCCAGACGAAATTCTAGCGATAAGGGTCATGAATCTGCATAGAAGTAGCCGCAGATTGCGTATCGGTATGAAAGAATCGTCCGTCGTTACGTCGCCTGACTGACGGCGGAAACGATGCTCTAGCTGGCAAATTAAATAACCCGCATTTCAGATAAACGGAAAGCAAATCTTCTCCACCGGCTCGTGCCGCATGCAAATCGACTCGCCCCTCTTGTCCCGCATTGGCGCTTAGCACCATCGCCGCATCCAGATGAATGCGAGCGAGCGACGGAGGCTTGGACATTTGGAAATGATCCGTC
Source organism: Pseudomonadota bacterium (assembly GCA_043746555.1). Classification (GTDB taxonomy): domain Bacteria; phylum Pseudomonadota; class Gammaproteobacteria; order Steroidobacterales; family Steroidobacteraceae; genus CAZQYC01. The sequence goes on from JAYTQU010000126.1 coordinate 1,366, forward strand.
AGCATTCGGTCGTCCGCCACACTCATAAACCACACAAATTGCGCTTCGTTCGGGTCGGAAATATCCAAATGCGGATACCGCTCGATCATGATCGACATGCCGACGCGAAGCATCCGACCGTTGTCGGCTTCCGCCCAGATCACTAAAGGTCGACAAAAGCGACGTTGTGCCAGCTGCACAAAGTGCGCAAAAGGTAACAGTGTTGCCCACAACCAGAACCGATCGGCTCGTGTCGGCATCAGCGAATGATGGGGACCGAATCTGACATCCCACCATAATGCATCGCCGGCATTCATATCGGTGATCACGATCGGAACACGAATCGATCGATTTGTTTTGCAAGGCGCGGATGTCACGAAGTCCCTAGTCGGCTGGCTCATAACGTATCGCTAGTTTTCCGTACCTGTTCAATCTTGCTTCTGCAAAGCTCGCACTATTTTCCATTCACCGAAAACGCCATCAACAAATTCTGGCCGCCCCCGACCATCATGACGCCTGGATAGCCCGAGTGTTGAAACAGCATGCCTTTTGACAACACGGGACCGGTCGCATCGAGTGCGCCACCGCGAGCGCCTTTTACACCGTTCACGGTGTCGTAGCTTTCAGCAGCGGTATCGAAGTCCCACACGATGGTTCCCGTATTCGCGTCATAAGCACGCAGATGACCGTCGACCGCACCGGAGAATACAGCGCCAGGAATTGCCGTCACTGGCGCCGACTGCGCAACGCGACAACGTTTCGCATTGCAAGGCACCACCGGTGTTGCCGTATGCCAAAGCGTCTCGCCTGTCGTGAGATTCAATGCATTGAGTCCTGGTTTGCCGTCCGCGCCCGCATCGGCGATCGCGACATACACATTGTTTGTATCGGCCGCCATTCCCCATTCAACGCCACCGGCAGCGCCACCGCGACCGACTTTATTGCGCCATAAAGTTTTGCCCGTATCTGGATCAATGCCGTACACAACGCCGGATTTTTGTCCGGCGATCAAAATATCTTTATCGCCGATTGCCCTCAAGATCACCGACGAACCGAAATCGACGTCGGGTCCGACCGGCGTCGGACAAGTCGCCGGAATTTTTCCCGTGCGCGGGCAGCCGACAATAAAATTGTCTTTGGCGGTGACCTGGTTGATCCATTTGATCTCGCCCGTTTTCAAGTCCATTGCAATGATCGCATCCGATCCAATGTGATCAATGTCGGTGTAACTATCGCCGGTCGCGACATACAGAACGCCTCGCTTTGCATCGATGGTCGGTGACGACCAAATTGCGCCGCCGGCCGGACCCATCAACTCGTGACCCACTGCATTCTTGAATGGCTTCGGTTCGTCATCGGTCGTATATGTTTTCCAAATCTTACTGCCGTCCTTGAGATTGAGCGCCACAACGCTGCCGCGAAACGTGCAGCACACATAGTTGGGTTCGAACGTGGTGATTTCTTCCGCCGATGACAGTGGGACATACACAACGCCGTCGTGAACTTTTGGCGCGCCGGTAATCATCGCGCGTGGATGATCCTCAATCTTGGTCGCCCAAAGTTCTTTACCGCTTCTTGCGTCGAGCAACGTGACGACTGCGCGATCATCGCCAACGACGACAGCATAGCCACTTGGGGAAGTCGCAAACGATGTGACGACTGGCGCGGTACGCATTGCGCCTTTCGCATCGTGTCGCCAATACACGCATCCCGTTTTCGCGTTCAGTGAATAGATTTTTCCGACATTCGAATCCAAAAACAATCGATCGCCGATGACGGTCACTTGGCTGTTCTTCGAACCCGGATAAGCGAACGTCCATTTCACTTTTAGATTGGGAACATCTCGCGCGCGCAAACTCGGTTGCGGTTGAAAGCGCGTGTTGGCCTCATCAACGCCCCATCCATTCCAACTATCGGGCGCACTCTTGATCGGATCGGCTTTGCGACAAGGATTCGGATCCAGCCCTGCCGGCAACACCGGAAGCGGCGCTCTACCGGTGATTGAGGTGGCAAGACCATCAATCTCCGCGCGACTCAACCCATTTGCCATCGTTCGCATCGGGCCTTGAACAAGCGCATTCACAATGGCGTCTGGTCCCCGCGCGATTAATGCATCGATGGACGGAATGCGATCGGTAGGATGATCGTGACAACTCGCACAACGCGCTTGATACATTTCGCGCGCGGCACTGCGGTCGCGGAGCATGGAAACAGCCGCCGGAGGATCGAGCGGCCAACTCACACCAGGAATCACCAGCGATAGGAACACGGTGGTTGTCACTATCGAGTAGCTCGAATTCTTGATCATCGCCCTTTCCCCTTTATAAAGAT
>JAYTQU010000127.1:0-13508 GCA_043746555.1 Pseudomonadota bacterium
AATGGTTCACGATGCACGCATCATTCGCATCGGCGGAAAACATCTTCCCAAGTACATGAGGAAGTGGATGGGCGATTCCATTGGCCATTGGGAAGGCGATACGTTGGTGGTGGAGACCACCAACTTTAGACCTGAGCAAAGTTACCGAGGGTCGTCGGAAGATGCGGTGATCACTGAACGCTTCACGCGCGTTGCGAACAACCAGATCGTCTATCGCTTCACGGTCGACGATCCCAGCGCGTTTACGGCGAAATTTACCGGCGAACTGCCGTTCACAGGCGTGAAAGAAAACGTCTACGAATATGCGTGTCACGAAGGTAACTACGCGCTTCCGGCCATTCTTGCCGGAGCCCGCGCCGAGGAAAAGAAGTTGGCCAGAAAATGAATCTGGACGACATCTCGTCGATACCGACGCGATCTATTTAATACCGCCCAGAACATACTCCGCTACGTCGCGCACTTCTTCCGGCTTGAGCGTGGCGCTCAATGACGGCATGGCGTTCTTGCCATTGAGCACCGTATTCACCACAGTCTGTCGTACACTAATCACGCTAATGTCCGGTGCACCGGCGTGACCGGATTTGCCATCTTGTCCATGGCACTGCGAACAATATCGCGAGAACACCACACGTCCTGCTTCTGCATCGCCGGGGCCGAGGTTTAGCGACAGTGTTGCAGTCGGCGGCGCTGGATCAACTTGTTCGAGTGTGCCGTCCAACGCAAATAACCAAACGCTGTCGCCGCCTTGAGCGCCGCCAAGCAAACTGCCTGCCGAGTAGATTGCGATTTGTTGTTTGCCTTTGTATTCGAAGATTGTCGCGGTTGCATTCACTCCGGCGCCAGTTTGGAATTCCCATAAGACATCGCCATTGCGCGCATCGAGCGCGACAAAGCGACCATCGTTGCGACCAGTGAATACCAAATTGCCAGCGCTAGTTGCCGAGCCGCTGTAGCAGCGATCGGTCCAACGTTGGCGCCACACAATCTTGTTGGTGCGCATATCCATCGCGGCAAAGATGCCGCTTAAGGGAAGTTGAACCGGAGCGCCGCGTCCGCCGGAATAGGTTTTTCCGGGCGATGGATTTGCTTCAATGTCGGCAACTCGATAATTGCCGACGCGATCGCTCGCGCACACGAATAGGTAACCCACATCTCGGTTGTACGAACTCGGCGCCCAGTTGGGGCCGGCGACTTGTCCTGGCGCTATTAGCGTGAGTTGATCCCAAAAGGCCGTGAAGATGCGACCTTGATCAATGAGTTGCTGACCGTAGGGCGCGATGGGAATTTCGTGCGGTATCACGGCGTCGCCGCGCGGATACGGTTGCGTTTTTGCAGTAGCTTGACGCGCTTCTTGCGGCACTTTTCTTTCGTCAATACCGACGAGCGGTTTGCCGTTGGTGCGATCCAAGATGTAAACCCACCCGGTCTTGCCCGCTTGGGCCAGCGCTTTACGTTGTTTGCCTTTGTATTTAATGTCGAATAGCACCACAGGATTGGGTGCGTCGTAATCCCAGATGTCGTGATGCACTTCTTGAAAGTGCCAGCCGTACTTGCCGGTTTTCACATCCAACGCAACGATGGAGGCAGTAAACAAATTATCGCCTTTGCGCAGCGAGCCGTTGTAGTCGGCCCCGGCATTGCCGGTGGAGAAATAAATAAGGCCAAGCTCCGGATCGACCGCCGGTGTATGCCACACGGTGCCGCCGCCGTATTTCCAGGAGTCGTTATTCGCCGGCCAGGTGTCATGACCGAACTCGCCCGGCGCAGGCACGGTGAAAAACGTCCACAGCAACTTGCCGTCTTTGGCGCTGTATGCTCGCACGCGACCGCGAACGCCGTACTCGGCTCCGGAGAATCCCGTGATCACCATGCCATCGTAGTAGAGCGGGGCGCTCGTAATGGTGTAACCGTCTTGCCAACGTTCGGCTTGCACCGACCACACTTCGTTGCCGGTGCGTTGATCGAGCGCGACCAGTTTGCCGTCTAACCGGCCAAGAAATATTTTTCCATCGCCCAAGCCGACACCGCGACTGGTCCAACCACAGCAAATAGTATTGATGGCTCGATCGAGATTGCTTTTGTACGTCCACAGAATGTTGCCGCTCTCGACATCGATCGCGAACACATCGTCGGCGCCGGTAGGTAAATATATGACGCCATCGTAAACAATCGGCTGAGCTTCGCCAGAATATGGCGGGCCCATTCCCGATCCACCCAATCGCGTACGCCATCGCGCTTTTAGCGACGCGACATTGCTCGTGTTGATTTCCTTCAGCGGCGAATACCGCTGATTGAACAAAGAGCCGCCGTTGGTGATCCAATTTTGCGTCGGCAGAGCTTGTAACTGCGACGGAGTAAACGGCGGCGCTTCAGCGGCTTGTGCTGATAGAGAAAACACCAAGAGAAGAAGTGGCCACATTTTCATACGCGCTCCAGTTTTGACAGCATTCCTGTGCCGGGATTCGCTTGTCACGCCTTTACCCCAGCTGTAGATTCTACACGGCGAACGGTTTCGAAGTCGTGGGTCAAGGCGCGCATCAACCATGGTCCGGTCGATCAATGGCGTGCGTTTTCATGCAGAAGACGTTGGTCATTTGATATCTTCGTAACATGATTCAAGCTCAATCAATGACCGCGTCTTTCTACGATAAGTTAGCGCCGTACTACCATTTACTATACACAGATTGGGAAGGCTCCATCACCAAGCAGGGTGAAGCGCTGGATCGGTTGCTGCGGGAATCTGGAGTGGTTAAGGGAGAGCCCGTTGTTGATGCCGCGTGCGGTATCGGCACGCAAACGATCGGCTTACTTCAATACGGTCACAACGTCGCGGCATCCGATATTTCGCCCGGTGCGATCGAGAGACTTCGACGGGAGTTCCTAAAGCGAGATCTAAGCGCGACACTTCGTGTGGATGACATTCGAACGTTGAGTCAGACACCGACAGAATCAGTGTCAGCAGTTATTGCCTGCGACAATAGTATTCCGCACTTGCTCTCCGATTTGGAAATCCTACAAGCATTCAACAGTTGCTACCGCTGTCTGTGTCCGGGCGGCGTTGCTGTGTTCTCCGTTCGTGCCTATGCATCAATTGCGCGTGTGACCCCAGATGTACGGCCGTATGGATTTCATCGTGAATCCGGTACTGGATTTCTGGCGGTTCAGGTTTGGGAGTGGGACGGCGATCAATATGATCTTGGCCTTTATTTAACCACCGAGACTGCGGACGGTCGTTGCACCACGCAAGTGATTCGGACTCGATACTATGCAATCGCTATTGATCGTTTGTTCGAGTTACTCAAAGAAGCCGGATTTGTACGCTTGCAACGTCTGGACAACGTATTGTTTCAACCGGTACTTGTCGGGCACCGCCCGATAGCGAGTTGAAGGCAATTGGCAAAGGCAATCACCTCGGCGCCTTGCGCGTGCGCCGCTTACTGGCAGCCTGACAAAGTAGAACTAAGGGCCATTCGTCTCATCTTGATGCGAGTTCGAGGCTTCTCGTTAGGAAGTCGGCGGCGACTTGAGCGTTTGAACCCATCAGCATGTCGATGTGGCGGCCCGGCAATGTGTGCTCATGCAATTTGGCGGCATAGGGACTCCAGCGTTTTCCCGAAAAGGGAAGACCAAGATCGCGCGTGCTGGGCTCAAAGATCGTCAATTCGCCGGCGTATCTATCGGGTCGATACATGATCGATGCCCATAGCGCGTTCGCCGCAACGATTCGTCCTCGCAATACGCTGCTCACGTTGCGAACCCGACGCGCGAATTTAAGACTATTCGTTGCATCGTCGCGTCGCGCCGGTCGTCGACATAGAAAGGCTGCCCACGTCCAAGCTCGCAAGAAATGATTTTTCGGCGGCAGCGTGTCCAACAAACCGACGAAGGCCACGTCGTCGCCCGCGTCTCGCAAGTGTCGCGCCAATTCGATAGCGACGAGTCCACCGAACGAATAGCCGCACAATAGATAGGGACCGTGTGGTTGCTTGGCCTTGAGTGCAGTAATGTATTCGTTTGTCATTGCCGCGACGGTTCTATGTGGTCGTTCGCCGCGCTCAAGACCTCGCGCCTGTATGCCGATCACCGGCCCCGGCCAACTCATGTTGCGGCATAGCGTGAACAGCTCCATCACACTTCCGCCCGCACCGTGAACGAAGAACAATGGTGGCGATCCGTGGCCGGATTTGATTACAACGAGCGGGACATAGGTTGTCGGAGTTTGTTGACCAAGCGCCGCGCAAAATTCAGCGAAACCCGGCGATTGATTGATCAAGTTGAGCGGAACCTCGCGGCCCAGAGCTTTCTCGATCGCAACGATCATCGCGATTGCACGCAGCGAATCGCCGCCAAGATCGAAGAAGTCCGCGTCGGCTTCGACCACCTCAACACCCAAGACTTCTTTCCAGATTCGCGCCACCAACTTCTGAACTGCGTTCTCGTCGGTTGATTTCAGTTCTATCGACGCGTCTGTTGAAAGCGAGCGATCGGGATCGTTGTTGGCAATCGTTTCTTCTACGTTGCTGTTCACTAGATCCTGGGCTTGCAGGGCTTTAACATCGAGTTTCGAATTGGATAGGCGCGGAATGCGCGGAGTCGTGTAGAAACGCCATGGCAGCATATGCGGCGGCACGACTCTGCTCATCATGGTTCGTAACTCGTCGAGAAAGATATCGGGCGCGTTTTCATATGGCTGAACATAGGCGATCAGCTTCGCGGCGCCGAGACGATCCGTTCTGATGACGACGCCCACATCGCGCACAGACGCGTGACGACGAATCGCGACTTCTACTCCGTCGAGCTCTACTCGAGCGCCGCGTATCTTGACCTGTCGATCCTTGCGTCCGATCCGATCGTACAGACCGTCGGGTCGACGTCGCACCAGATCGCCGGTCTTCAGTATCCGCACACTCGGATCGACGCTGTCTGTTTGAATACCTTCCGACTCGCGACATCCTTGCGACCAAGTTCCAAGCGCGACGTACGGGCTTCGAACCAGCAGTTCACCGACATCGCCGTCGGGCGTCGGCGTGCCGCCTTCGTTGATGACGGTCAATGCGTTTCCCGGCAGCGGGTAGCCGATCGGAATTCGTTCCTCCGCAAGTGAATCGTTCTCGCCAACAAACCACTGCATCATGGGCGCTTCAGTGGCGGCGTAGATCAATTGAATGTGCGTGCCGGGCGACATCCATGCGCGCAGCCGAGTAATGTCACTCCACAAAGTCGTGTCACCGCCAATCCGTACCAGACGCAAGCGCTCATCGGCGCGTGTCTCAATGTTTTGCAAGATCGATCTCAGCAACGCCGGGAAGGCGAACAGAATCGATATTCGATGTTCACGAATGACGCGGAGAATTTCGTTGGCGCCGGCTTTATGTGTATCGAGTAGAAAGAGGGAAGCGCCCGCGAGCAAAGCGGTCATCACATCGCGCACACCGACAATCGTGCATAAAGATGCCAGGGTAAGAAATCGATCGTCGCTATTGATATGCGCCGCATTGATCGACTGACTCACGCGCTGCAGTAGATTGCGTTGCGAATTGACAATTCCTTTTGGATCACCCGTACTGCCCGAAGTGAACAGAACGCAAGCGGCCTCGTCGGGCGTCATGCGAGCGGGCCGCCAATTATCCGATGCGGATGGGACATCGCTACTAAGATTGAGTATTTGAGGAGCATCGACAATTGATTCAACGACACGCAGAGTCGAATTCGACACTAGGAACAAAGAGGGACGTGCGCTCCTAATAACTTGCGCGATCCAATCGGAAGGATTGTTCGGATCAATCGCAACGAAGGGACGTCCTGCTGCGAGACAGGCTAACATCGCTAAGGGAGATGTGATCGAAGCCGGCGCGACAATGCCAATCAAATCGCCGGGAGCTGTCGTCTCGGCAATTCGTTCCGACGAACCTGCTATAGATTGCCAGATTTCCGCATACGTGATCGCAGAGCTAGCGTCGATTAGGGCAATGCGTTGTGGATAACGACGAACCACGTCTTCCAGCAGTTCGATAATCGGTCGCATCTTTGCCGCATCCGGAAAGACCGTGAAAGGCCGATCGACCGGGCCATTCAAATCCAAGGGCCAATCCAAGGGAAAACGACTCTGGTCGTTCCACTCAAGCAGTGATTGCGGCGAATCGATGGGCACAGTCACTCCACTGGAAACAGAAACCTCCACTTGTGACGAAACTGGCGCACGAAAGGTTGCGCGGTCGTTGCATCGGACATTTTCAAGACGCTGCTGTGACTTTCGACTATCCTGCCGATCCTCAATTGAACCATACATAGAACCAGACTTGAATCGAGACCTTGGGAGATAGCACATGTGTGGAATATTTGCCGCGATGACGCGTCATGGGCTTGCGAGCGAACGTCGCGATGCGGCGCTCAAGGTGTTGTTCCATCGTGGACCCGACGGCAATGGTAGCTGGACGTCGCGCGATGGGTTGTGGACGCTCGGACACACGCGATTGTCGATCATCGGTTTGAACAATGGCGATCAGCCGATGACCAGTCCCGACGGCGCGGTGCATATGGTGGTCAATGGGGAGTTCTATGGCTACCGCGAGATTCGCGATCGACTTCGCGCAAGTGGCTATCGATTTTCCACCGAAAGCGATAGCGAAATCGCGCTGCATCTTTATCAAGAGCGCGGTATGCAAGGCGCGACCGAACTACGAGGCGAGTTTGCAGTCATCATCGCCGATGAACGCCAACGAACGATGATTGCGATACGGGATCGCTTTGGCATCAAGCCGCTTTACTACGCCGTGGTTAATGGCGATGTTTTCTTCGCTTCAGAAATTAAGGCCTTGTTAGCGCTTGGCGTGCCTGCCGCGTGGGATGTGGAGAGCGCTGTGTCCGGTATTGCCCGGTGTCACGAAAAAACCGAGTTTGCGGGCATCCACTCGGTGCCCCAAGGCAGTTATGCCATCGCCAAGGACGGAGCGGTCCGCATCTATCCGTATTGGGATTGGGAGATTCCAACGGCTGAACAAATGAAACGCGATACGCGCAGTGAAGCCGAGGTCGTCGCTGAATTTCGTCAGGCTCTGGTCGACTCCGTTCGGCAAAGGTTGGTTGCCGACGTTGAAGTCGCTTCCTATTTAAGCGGCGGCATCGATTCCTGCGCAGTGCTCGGGCTGGCGCAACAATGTATGGATCGGCCGATCCGCGCGTTTACGCTTACCTTTGAGAATACGATCTACGACGAAGCCAAAATCGCCGAAGCAACGGCGAAGCATGTCGGGGCTTCTTATCATCCCATTCCCATCACAGGTCGTGAAATTGCGGACTCTTACGCGGATGCGATTTGGCATGCGGAAACGCAAATGTTTAACGGTCACGGTGTCGCCAAGTATCTGCTCAGCCGTGCCGTGCGAGATGCGGGAATCAAAGTGGTATTCACCGGCGAAGGTGCCGACGAGATGTTGGGCGGCTATCCGTACTTCCGCGTCGATGCGGTCAACAACAATCCTGCCGTAAGCGCAGCGGAAAAAGCCGCATACATCGATGAAATGCTCGGCGCCAATCAAGCTACACGCGCGCTGATGATGCCGGCGCCGGTTAGCAGTCCCGAAATGGAAGCAATACAGCGCAGATTGGGATGGCTACCAGCCACGATCAATACGATGGCATCGCAGGGAAATAGTTTGGCGCCGTTTCTCCGCGACGATCTGAAGAGGCGTATTGAGGGTCACCAGCCTTTGGTCTACGCGCTCGATCGCTTGCCGCTGGCGCAGCGTGTCATTGGTCGCGACCGATTGAATCAAATGCTGTACATCAATTCCAAAATCAATCTACCGAATTTCATTCTGAATTATCTCGCCGATCGCATGGAGATGGCGCACTCCATCGAAGGGCGCGTGCCGTTTCTCGACCACCGCGTTGCCGAAGTTGCAGCGCGAGTGCCGGTGAATATGAAAGTCAAAGGCATTCGCGAAAAACATGTACTTCGCGAAGCGACCAAAGACGTGCTCATACCGGAAGTGTACGACCGTCAAAAGCACCCCTTCACCACACCGCCCACTCGTGACAAAAACGATCCAATGCTGGCCTTTTATCGCGATACTTTCGCATCTCAAGCTGCCAAGGACCAACCCATCTACGACATGAATAAAGCCTCTGCGGCGCTCAATCATTTACTTGAGAGCCCGGACGATCGACGCATAGCGGTCGAAGGCGGCCTGCAACGTATTGCGAGTGTCATCGTCATGCAAGAAAAATTTGGAATGAACTAGAGAAGCGGCTGCGAGATGTTCCGGTACGACGCATTGGTCACACTTCCACTTTGCTGAAGAAACGACTGCCGGACATTAGGAACGCAATCGTCAATCCCAGTAGCACCGCAGTATCGATCGCGAGACCGTAGTGCCCCGCGCCGATCAGCAAATCGCGAAACGCGTCGACACCGTACGACAACGGATTGATGCGTGCCACGACCGCCAAACCCATAGGCAATCCCTTGAGCGGATAGAGCGCGCCCGAGAGAAAAAACATCGGCATCACTAAAAAATTGATGATGAGTTGAAACCCTTGCATGTCGTTGAGCACCGAAGCAATCGCAGTGCCTAACGCGGTAAACATCAAGGCCAGCAAAAACAAATACGGAATCACGAACAGGATGGCCCACGGATCGACCGGTCGAAAACCAAACGCCAATGAAAGAAATAACACGATCATGCCTTGCAAAGTGGCGACGGTCGCGCCGCCCAATGTGCGGCCAAGCATGATGTTGAAGCGTGGCATGGGCGCGACCAATGTCTCCTTGAGAAATCCGAATTGTCGATCCCAAATCACTTCCATGCCGGAAAAAATCGCCGAGAAAATAATCGTCATGCCGACCACGCCCGGCGCAAGGAAGCTCAAATAGTTGCCTTGTCCGGCCTGGCGAAAGACGGCGCCAAAACCATAGCCCAACGCCAGCAAATACAACATCGGTTGTACGAGCGAACCGATGATGCGCGAGCGCGAGCGCCAATAGCGTTTCAGTTGTCGCAGCCAAAGAATGTAAATTTTGTTCATGACTTCTTACCTATTATTTTTGGCCCATGCGGCTGCGCATAAACGCGCGCATTAATTCTTTCGGATCGGCCGCTTCGTCGCGAATTTGCTTGCCGGTTAGTGCTAGGAAGGCTTCTTCCAACGATGCCTTGCCGGTCTTTTCCTTCAGTTCGGCGGTCGTGCCCAACGCCACAATCTTGCCTTGATCGATGATGGCAATGCGTTGCGCGATTTTCTCGGCTTCGTCCATGTAATGTGTCGTGAACAGTACTGTTGTGCCTTGCGACTTATTCAGTTCACGCAAATAGTTCCACATACTGTTGCGGGTTTGTACATCCAAGCCCAAGGTCGGCTCGTCTAGGAAAATGATCTTGGGCTCATGCAGTAGACCGCGCGCAATTTCCAGCCGACGTTTCATGCCACCCGAGAAGTTCTTTGCTACGTCGTCTTTTCGATCCCAAAGCTCAACGAACTTGAGTAATTGTTCGATGCGCTCGGAACGCTGTGCGCGAGGCACATCGTAAAGCACACCGTGAATCTCCATGTTTTCCCACGCTGTGAGTTCGCCATCGAGACTCGGATCTTGAAACACAATGCCAAATGAGCGGCGCACTTGATCGGATTGGCTCACTGTATCGAAGCCATTAACGGTCACCGTGCCGGAGGTCGGACGCAGCAGTGTGGTAAGCATCTTGATGGTGGTGGATTTACCCGCACCGTTTGGCCCAAGCAACGCGAATATCTCACCCGATTTCACTTCGAACGAAATGTCGTCCACCGCGACGATCTTGTCGAATTTCTTGGTAATCCCTTTTGCTTCAATCATTACATCAGTCATTCGTCCGCTCCTCGTTACGTTCTTGCGTTCCCACTTGGGACCGGCTTCTTACATTGCGTTGTTTGGAGTCGGTTTCCATTGTCGCATCCCGCTCACCATAAATCTAACGGCGTTGGGCCTGCGCCGTTAGCGAAATGTCCGTTCGTCCTCCGGACTGCGGGAATTCCTGTACATTCGCACTTTCATCGGTTGTTGCGATGACTTGCCTAAATTACGGCCTATATTATGGTTTTCCCATGACCACTTACCAAGACATTCTCTACTCGACCGCCGACGGTATCGCGACAATTACTCTCAATCGTCCCGACAAGCTCAACGCTTGGACGCCTGCGATGCAGTCGAGCATAAAGAGTGCGCTGGTGGAGGCAGCGAACGACACCAATGTGCGCGCGATTGTGGTCACGGGAGCGGGCCGCGGATTTTGTGCCGGCGCAGACATGAGTGGGTTGCAGCAGATCGATGCAGCCAAGTGGGATGAGCGTTCACTCGCGCGCGCGGATGACGAAATCAAGCTCAATGCCGACAAACTCGGCCCCGATGTGACTGCGCACTACGGCGGTCGATTCGGATATTTGATGTCAATTCCCAAACCCATCATCGCCGCGATCAACGGGCCGTGTGCCGGAATCGGATTGGTGTTCACGTTGTATTGCGATCTGCGCTTTGCGGCATCGGGCATCAAGTTTACCACTTCCTTCGCGCAGCGTGGATTGATCGCGGAGCATGGCATCTCGTGGTTGTTGCCGCGACTGACCGGCATTGCACATGCATTCGACATTCTGTTTACCGCGCGCAAGTTCGGCGCCGAGGAAGCAGCACGAATGAACCTGGTCAATCGCACCTTCCCGCAGGAAACATTTGTGGTGTCGGTCACCGAGTACGTACGACAACTCGTGACGAGCGTCTCGCCGCGTTCGCTTGCAGTGATGAAGGCGCAGGTGTGGAAGGCGCTATATCAGGATTTGAATGACGCGATTGCCATCTGCGATGCCGAGATGCAAAAGAGTTTCGCCACCGAAGATTTCAAAGAAGGCGTGGCACATTTTGTCGAGAAGCGCCTGCCGCGATTTACAGGACGTTGAGTGTGCCTAAAGTGGTGGTTATGACGGCATGTGAGATAGACGTCGAATTGCGGCAGTTCGGGTTGCTATACTGGCGTTGATTTCCAATTGCCGACTCCTGAGCCGTGTTGACTTATTTGGCTAAATAATGGGCATTACATCGAACGCGAAATCGAACGCCAAATCCCGGATCGCGCTGACGAGAGACGAGCTCTATCGGCGTGTGTGGTCGAAGCCGTTGAGCCTGGTCGCCCAGGAAGTCGGCGTAAGCGGCAATGCGCTCGCGAAAATATGCAATCGACTGTTGGTGCCGTATCCGTCGCGAGGCTATTGGGCGAAGGTGGGTGGCGGCAAACTGCTTACTCGTACACCGTTGCCTTCGGCGCCCGAGCGCCACACGCAGCGCGTAACGATTTCATCCGAACGCGCGGCGTCGCGCCGTACCAGAACGCGGCTGAAAATCGAGGATCGTCGCGAGCAACTCATCGAAGTCGCCAAAGAAATTATCGTGAAGGAGGGTTTGCACGCCGCCTCGATGAAACGGATTGCCGCGCAGGCGGGCATGAGTGAAACGCAGGTCTACAATTATTTCGGCAGTCGCGAAAAGTTGTTTCTCGTGCTGGCGAGTAGCGAAAGGGCCAAAATCGTCGCGGCGCGAAAAGCCGATATTTCGCAATTCAAGGATCACTACGAGCAGGTTATCGCGTCGACGCGGACCTACTTGCGGCAAATCGATCTTCGCAGCGGACTCTTGCAGATGCTGCTGCGGAATCCGGAAGTTCGAGAGGGTTTGCGTCGGGAAGACATTAAGCAACGAAAGACGACTCGCGGTGCGCACGCGCGCTACTTAGTCGACCTTTATGGCATTCCCTTAGATGTGGCGGTCGGCTGTACTGCGATTTTGTCGCGCTTGTGCGGGCGCGCGGCCCAGTTGATTTCCGATCGCAGAATCCCGCTTGAGTTGGCGGAGCCTATGTGTGTTGCGATAGTGTTGCGCGGATCACGCGACGTGATCGGGGGTTATCGTCACGCGGCCGGGCGATCGCAAGGCTTGCAAGCTGCTTAGTATCAGTGCCTGACAGAGCTGACGCGCTGTCGTTTGGTTCAATTCCTTCCGATGCGTCAGGCTGCCCGCTTCTTCGGGAATGGCCGCGATCATTTCAATCGCCGCCATGATTTCTTTTTCGGATAGCTTAAGCGTAGTGCGCGCTAGTCGAGTCAAGCGACGTAGGATTGCTTGGCCTACGCGTGTTGCATCGGCATCGATACGGTCGGCCATGTACAAGTCGGTCATTAATATGTGAAGCAATGGACCGCGTTGCGCCACATGTTGGAAATAAAGCATGCCGCAGAGAACGGCCGCTTGCTCCAAATCGTTCACGCGCGACGCGGTTTCGACGCCGGCGGTGGCGAGCCCATCGATTTCTCGCCGCAGAAGCGCGTTAAAAAGATCGTATTGAGTCGCGAAGTAAGTATAGATGAGCGCTTTGCTGACATTAGCCGCTTGCGCAAGCGCCTCAACCGACAGCGGCAAATATCCTTGTTTGACGATCAGTAGCGCGGCAGCGTCCATGATCTGCGTGCGGCGCACTTGCGGCGAGAGTCTCGTTCGTTGTTTTGTCGCGCGGGCGTTCTTCTTTACAAGCGACTTGGCGCCGACTCTTTTTCGTTGTGTTGCCATGAGGGCATCACTTATAACTTGCGCAACAGGCGCTCGCAAGTTGCAAGTCACAGATCACAGGTTATACATCGATTGAAGCCAAGCCAGGGTCGATGGCTAGTGGTGGGGAAGTCAATACATAACGATTTGGCGCGAGGGCATCCCTCTGTCGATTTCTTTCATGGGTCCCTGCGGCGGGAGACATGAGTTTCTTGAAGAAAGCTGATGATGTTGGTGGCGCGGTCAATAATGTGTATGATCCGCGCCATTGGCTCGGACAATCGATGCCTGCAAAGGTCGATGTCCGTGTCGTTTTGGATGATCTACTCAGAACTCAAGGGGGCTATATGATTCGCAAACGTTCCTATTTGGCGACGTGCATGATGGTCGGGGGTATCGCGAGCGTCGCTCACGCTCAGCAACCCCCCGCTAAGACATCGATACTGGAAGAAATCGTCGTCACCGCCCAAAAGCGTAGTGAAAACCTGCAGGAAGTTCCGGTCGCGGTGACTGCGTTGACCGATAAAACGCGCGAGTTACTCGGTATTAAGACCGTTCAAGACATGACCGACTTTACGCCCGGCCTTGTTTACTACACCGGCCTTGATCGCATGGTGCTGCGCGGCATCGGCCGACTGACTAACAACGCTGGCACTGAACCCGGCGTTGCAACTTATGTAGACGGATTCTATGTGACCAGCAACATCTTGGTTGGTGCGAGCGATCTATTTAACGAACGAGTGGAAATTTTGCGCGGACCGCAAGGCACCCTTTATGGGCGCAATGCAGTTGGCGGTGCCATTAACACGATCAGCCGCCGTCCGACCGACGATTGGAGCGGCGAAGTGCGCACCACCGTTGCCAATTACGATCGCACTGTTGCCGAAGGTACATTCTCGGGTCCTATTGGTGGCGGCTGGAAGTTTCGCGTCACAGCGTCCGA
>JAYTQU010000128.1:0-18308 GCA_043746555.1 Pseudomonadota bacterium
AGGTTGGGATCAAGCGATGCGGGGCAAGGCGCAACGGCCTGAAAAAGCGCAGCGTACACGGCAGTACGTGAGTATTTTTCAGACCGGTGCAACGCCGCAACGCGCGCTTCAGCGCAATCTGACAAAGTAGAATTAGTCGCCCGTGTATTTGCAGCAAGGAAACGGCGGAGCAATTTAATGACCATTTTCGTCGTCGTGTCCGTCGTATTCGCCGCGATTAGCGCAATCGCTGCGTGGACACTGGCATTACGCCGCAATCGACTCAACGTACTGCAATTGCGCACCAAGCTCGACAGCATCGAGCAAGCGCTCACCAACGCGAAAACCGCGACTTTCTTTGTCGATCTTGCACGCCAATGCCTGACGACATCGTCGGTGGGTGCGGAGCTTATCGGCTTGCCGGTTGAGAAAACCGAAATCACGACCGCCGAATGGTTCGAGACCGCAGCACCGGAAGATCGCGAGCGATGTAGTCGCTGCGTCCGTGAAGCGATCAATACGGCACAACCCTACGTGCTTGACTACCGCGTCTATCGGAACGGCGCTAAGTACTGGGTGCGTTCGCACGGTTTGCCTGTTCGGGACGCTGACGATTGTGTTCGCAAAATTCACGGAACGCTGATCGACGTAACGATGATTAGAAAATTGGAAGCCGAAATTCGTGCACGCGAGGAGCGGTTTCGCGACGCGCAGATTGCCGCGAATTTCCACACTTGGGAAATGGACTTGGTCGAGGAAACCTTTACTTTGGATCGCCCCGCCAAACGTCAGCTTAACGACTATGGCGAATGGATTTTTCCAACGACCAGTTACGTGCGAACCGCTGCCGAAAGTAACGAAGGCATACATCCAGACGATCGAATCGTTCGTTCCACAATGATTGAAAGGATAACGCACCAAGACGTTCCCTACTTTACGGAGCTTCGTTTGAAAAATGGACAGACCGGCGAAATGCGCTGGCATCAGTCGCGCGGCAAACTAGTCAAGGATGCGAACGGCAATCGAACCGCCAAAGTTCGCGGCATTATCCAAGACATCCACGATCGGAAGTTAGCTGATTTGAAATTGCAGGAGACCGAGGAGCGATTAGCGCGCGCGACGCGTGGCGCCAACGATGGGCTGTGGGAATACGATTTAGAGACACGCACGTATTGGGTATCGGACCGATTCGCAGAAATGCTCGGTTACGTGCAGCAGAATTTCGCTATCGACCGAGCCAAGGTATTCGATACGACTCATCCCGAAGATAACTCACTGATCCTGGCGGCGTTCGACCGTCATCTTAAATCCGGAGAGCCGGTCGATGTCGAGGTTCGTAAAAAAACAAAAAATAGCGAGTGGCGCTGGTATCGACTGCGTGGCGCAGTCGAGCGCGATGCGAACGACAAGGCACTAACCATTTCCGGGTCGCAGCAAGACATCACCGAGCGCAAGCACTATCAACAAGCACTGATTGAAGCCACCGCCACGGCCGCCGCGGCCAATAAGGCCAAGAGCGAGTTTCTCGCGAACATGAGTCACGAAATTCGCACACCAATGAACGGCATCATCGGTATGACGGAGCTGTTGATCGAAACGCCTCTCGATGCGATGCAGCGCGACTACGCGGAAACGGTGCGCGATAGCGCCGGTGCGCTTCTCACCGTGATCAACGACATTCTTGATTTCTCCAAGGTGGAGGCCGGCAAGCTCGATCTCGAACAAATCAACATGGATTTGCGCGATACCTTGGAAGACGTCGCGCGGCTATTGGCAATTCAAGCCCATGCAAAAGGTCTCGAAGTCACCGCGCTAATCGATCCGTCATTGCCGGATCAGATTAAGGGGGACGCGGGCCGAGTGCGGCAAATTCTGTTGAATCTCGGCGGCAACGCCGTCAAGTTCACGCATCAGGGCGAAGTGGCGCTGGCACTAACCGTCGTCGAGCAGGACCTTCAGGGAATTTTGGTTCGATGCGAGGTGCGCGATACCGGAGTCGGCATTCCTGTTAATCGCCTGGACGCGCTATTTAAGCCTTTTTCGCAAGTCGATTCCTCCACGACGAGAAACTTCGGCGGCACCGGCTTGGGCCTTTCTATCGTCAAACGCCTAGTCGACCTTATGGGAGGCGAAACGGGGATCACGAGCGAAGAAGGCATCGGCTCCACTTTTTGGTTTACGGCGCGTTTCGGAGTGTCCTCCGATACCGCTGCACCGATGCGCAAGCCACCGGCACAACTCCAAGGACAGCGTGTTTTAGTCGTGGACGATAACGCCACCAATCGGAAAGTGCTGATGGGCCAGTTGACGCTCTGTGGAACCGAACCGGTGTGCGCGAGCTCCGCCGACGAAGCCTTGGCGCTCATGAGACAAGCAGCCGTGGCGGGACGCCCGTTCGAAGCCGCACTGGTCGATCATCAAATGCCCGGATGCGACGGTGCAAAGCTGGGGCAGAAAATTAATTGCGATCAACAACTCAGTTCGACACGGCTTATTTTGCTCACCTCGTCGGGACAACGCGGTGACGGTCATCTCTTTGCAGGGCTGGGTTTTGCGGGCTATCTGCTCAAGCCCGTGACACAGCGCGACCTGACCGACTGTCTGATGCTGGTGCTTGCCGCGAGCGCGCAAGCGTGGCATTCGCAATCCCAGCCGATTGTTACGCGACATGCACTGCGGTCGCAACGCGGGCAAAGCAAGCATCGCATCTTGATCGCGGAAGATAATTTAGTGAATCAAAAAGTTGCCTGCCGTACGCTGGAAAAACTCGGTTACCGAGTCGATGTGGCAGCGGATGGACGCGCTGCGGTGAACGGTTGGAAGACCGGCCGTTACGATTTAATTCTGATGGACTGTCAGATGCCGGTCATGGATGGTTACGAGGCGACTCGGGAAATCCGGAGTCTCGAAACTTCCGAAAAGCACATTCCTATTGTTGCCCTGACCGCGCACGCCATGCGAGGGGCCGATGCGCAATGCCTGGCTGCGGGGATGGACGCGTATATCTCCAAACCCATCGATCGCGATCTACTTGAGGCGTGTTTAGACCGTTTCCTCAATGGTAGTGCGCCTAATCAAACGGATACGGCGGTAATTGCTACAGTTGTCGCGGGCGACGATGCGCCGCCTGTGGATTGGGATAATTTATTACGCGCCAGCGATGGCGATGAGGAATTGGCGCGCGAACTGGTTGCCTTGTTCATCGACAGCGGCCATCGCAGCATGAGCGAGATCATTGACGCATTAAATAGCGGCGACTTTAAGCAGATCGGCGACAAGGCGCATGAAATTAAAGGCGCGAGCGCCAACCTACAAGCTATCGCAGCCAGCGCTGCCGCGGCGCGACTGGAATCGGCGGCGCGTCGCGGCGATGCCGACCAGACGCCGGAATTGATTGACGACTTGCATCGCGAGTTATCGCGCGCCGTCACCTATCTGCGTCTTAAGGTCGCGTGAACGATTTCCGATGCGATCACGGACACGACAATATTCATGCGATGTCGATTTGTAGTGAATATTGATCCGGCATTTGCATGGCGCGATGAGCCAATCAATAGAAAGAAGCCATAGAACGAACCCATCGAGACTTTCTGCGTCAGGCCTCTCAAAGACGAGTTATCAATCAATGCAAATATCGGCTGCATTAGAAGCATAGTTCGATACAGATCAACAGTCCTTGTTCCTTGCCGACAAGCACGAGCCGTCGCGTCCACGCAACCAATATCACGCGAGCGGCTTTCCCGCGGGTACGTACGCCATTCGATCAGAAGTGTGGTTGAAGCGGATGCCTCAAGAGACGATTACAAATTCACGTGTCCTCAGCCTCACTATGACCGGTTAGGTGCCCAATGGCGCAATGATGCCGGCGAAGACATCGACGAGTCGCGCGATTTTTTCTAGTTGCGACGAAATCGCGCGGTGTACTCCCACGCAAGTCCACGCTTCTCCGCCATTTCCAAGCCGTTCCTTTCCGCGCAAGTTTGCAGCTCTGCGAAAGGAATGAAATCGCTGTCTCTCCGACTTTCTGCAAAGGTCACACTGCCTCCGTGACGGAGCACGCGTGATACCTCAGAAACGCAACGATTTTGATCGGGTACTTCACCCAGCACGAGCACCAGAAGAACGGCATCAAATGACGCATCGGGAAAGGGCAGCGACATCGCGTCGCCCTGGGTGAAACGGACATTTGGAAAATCACTCAATCGTTCACGCGCCAATGTCAGCATCGCATTTTGTAGATCGAACAGAACCAATGAACCGCTCGGCACTGCGCGGGCAATCGCGCTACTGAAATAACCGGGGCCGCACCCTATCTCGAGCACATTATCCGTATTTTTAAGGTCCATGCGCGCGACTGTGCTTTTCGGAGATTGGATCAGACGGCGCAGCGGATTGAGCAGCGAACTGGCATGCTTTGCGGGATAGACCTGTCCGCGCCCTAGACCAAAGGTTCTCGTCATCGGAGTGCACCGCCGCGACTTTGACAACTCAACATTTGCATTTCAATTCTCCGACGAAGTAACGGTGGGTCAAGCGGCGGCTGCAAAGACGCAAGCGGTCGGCTGCGCCGAAGCGGAGGTCATCAAACTCAAAATCGCTTCGATGGAATCCGGCAACTATGCGATAGTACAAGTCGCGGAAGCTTTATCAAATGCCGGCGTGAAATTGGCGCCGGATGTTGTTGCCGGCGGCGGGGCTGGCGGCGGGGCTGGCGACAATGGGACACTGGTGGACATGTTGCTCGCAAACTTAATTCGCGACGGCGCAACGAAGATGTCGGCGCGCATGAGCTGAGGATTATCGTTTCGATGAATATCATTTCAGAACTCAATGGATTCGGTGCCGCTGTCTGCGGCGTCGATCTTGCGCGCGATTTGTCGAATGACACCGCAAACGAAATTCGTCGCGCTTGGTTACAACACCAAGTGCTCGCGTTTCCCGATCAATCGATGGCGATCGAAGACCTCGAGCGCTTCGCGTTGTCGATAGGCCCATTCGGTGTCGATCCATACTTCGAAGCGATACCCGGTCATCCGCATGTCGCGCAGATACGGCGTGAAGCCGATGAGACGACGCCGATCTTTGCAGAGGCGTGGCATTCGGATTGGAGTTTTCTTTCCACACCGCCGGCGGCGACAGTTCTTTACGGCAATGTGATTCCGCCAATCGGTGGAGATACGTTGTTCGCGAATCAATACGCGGCGTGGGATGCATTGCCTGCCGCAATCAGAGTTTTGGTGAAGGATAAGTTTGGAATTCACTCTGCGCGTCGCGGCTATTCTCGACAAGGCGCCTATGGTGAGAAAGACGTCGGGCGCTCGATGAAGATTCGCTATTCCGATGAGGCGATGACTACGCAGTTACAATCTATAGCGCGAGTGCACCCGGAAACGGGGCGCACTGCGTTGTATGTAAGTATGGGTTACACCATCGGCATCGACGGCATGAGTGAGTCAGAGTCCACGCCCATCTTGATGGAACTCTTCGCGCATCAGAGCAAACCGGAATTGGTGTATCGGCATCGCTGGTCGTCGAACATGCTGGTGATGTGGGATAACCGCTGCGTGATTCATGCGGCGACCGGAGGGTATCAAGGACATCAACGACTGCTGCATCGAGTGACCGTAGCGGAACGACCTGAAGCATGACGACGTGGATCGCGTTGTTTCGCGGCATCAATGTTGGCGGCAATAATCTATTGCCGATGAAGTCGTTGGTCGCGTTGCTGGAAAAGTTGGGATACGAGGACGTTGCCACCTATATTCAAAGCGGTAACGCGGTCTTTCGAAGCAGCGAGAAAGCGAAGGATATCGAAAACGCAATAAGTGCGGCCATTGCGAAAGCGTACGGGTTTGCGCCACGCGTATTGTTGTTGACCAGCCAGGAATTGCAGAAGGTGACCGTTGCGAATCCTTTTCCGAATGCCGAGTCGAATTACAAATCGTTGCACGTGTTTTTTTTAGCTAGCACACCGAAAAGACCGAATCTTGCGGAGATCGGCGCGCTCAAATCGAAGAGCGAATCGTTCGTGCTTACTCCGCGCGCGTTTCATTTGCACGCGCCCGATGGCGTCGGCAATTCCAAGCTCGCCGCGCGGGTCGAGAAATGTTTGGGCGTCGACGCCACCGCAAGAAATTGGCGGACGGTAACAAGAGTCAGCGAATTGGCAAATCATCTTGATTAAACGGATTGCCGCGCGCCCACGCTAACTTCGCGCCGCGATCTAGTTGCTTGAGCGCGAATTCTGCTTTCAGCGCTTCCGACTGGGTTGTGAACGCTTGCGCGCCCAAGAGGGCAACCGGCGGATTCGCGCGTGTGAACTTCGCGCCTTTGCCCGCTTCATGCATGCGATAACGAGCCTGAACATCGACGGCGACTCCGGCGTACGTTCGACCGTCTCGACAGGCAAGTAGATAGACCCACCAAACGCGAAGCACGGGATCGGCCTTTTCGATTCTGTCAGCGTCTTCGCTCATCGACCGTCACTCATATATATAATAGTCCGCCGCTTTTATGGCGGCGACGTTACCAGATTCAACCTGCCCGAGTTTCGCATGCCGAGCGAATTGGCAATGCAACCTTTTTCGCGTTGAATGCGTCACACTGAATACGGTGAAAGGCCTGATGCGGTGGCGTTGGGAATTTGGCAGATTAGCAATCGTTGGGAGATGTTTATGCGCACATTATTGATGACCGCGACGACCCTCGGCCTGTTGGCGATGGGGCTTGCATGCGGGGAAGATCGCGTAGCGTCCGATAGCAATCGTGACATCAGCAACGTCAACAGCAGCATTCAAGTGGCTGACGGCGAACACGCGGGGAATCTACACACCGTTAACGGTTCAATCTCGATCGGCGAGCATGCAATCATCAATTCAGCCCAAACAGTCAACGGGTCCGTTCGCCTTGGGGCCGATGGCCGGGCGTCTTCGCTTACGACCGTCAACGGGTCCGTGACGATCGGCAAGCGTAGTGTTGTTTCTGGCAACGTGAAAACAGTCAACGGGCGAATTGAGTTGAGCGACGAAGCGGTCGTGCAGGGCGACGCGAAAAACGTCAACAGCGAAATTTCCATCGGACAACGCGCCCATGTGAGCGGTCGGGTTACAACGTCGACGGGCGACATTACGCTTCACGAGAATGCAAAGGTCGATGGGGGCATCCACGTCGAAGAGAACAATAGTTGGTTTGGCGGCCTGTTCGATTTCTTCAGCCGCACTCCGGTAGTTTCGATTGGCGCGGGCGCGCAGG
Source organism: Pseudomonadota bacterium (assembly GCA_043746555.1). Lineage (GTDB taxonomy): Bacteria > Pseudomonadota > Gammaproteobacteria > Steroidobacterales > Steroidobacteraceae > CAZQYC01. Next base: position 7,231 of record JAYTQU010000128.1, read on the forward strand.
TCGGCGGCGAACTGATATTCGATCGCGATGTCGTGCTGCGCGTGCATCCAACGGCGAAGATCGGTCCGGTGAAGGGCGCCAAAGTGCAGCGAACGTCATCGCCCTAGTTCGTCGAAAATCCAGTGAGTGCTAGGTCTTAATTGGTCAGGGTTTCATTGTTCGCCTGATTTTCTGTACATCGGCTCGCTTCAGTTGACGGATGCGCCGCCGTTGTTCGCTGCGATGTCCGCGGCGATCTTCCTCGGCAAAGCGTTTCTGCTTGGCTTTCGAACCGAACACCTGTGACCACTTGTTGTTCTTAAAAATGATCTGATAACCGCCGCTGAGAATTTGAAACGGCCGTTTCACTTTATTGAGTTGATCGAACTTCACCGATCCGGGTTTGTGAAAGTCTTCGAAGTACGAGGGATACACGAAGTCGCTCATCGCAATGCCGTTGACCGGAAAGCTCAATGCCTCCACGGGATCCGCGCTTTCGTAGGCGTAGATGATTTTTGCGTCGGGGCCGGTCGTCATCAGATTGATGGCCGGATCCACCAACATTTCCACGAGTTCATGCGAGGCGGAGACGCTCACTAGGTCGCCGTTGTCGATCGTGGTTTTAACGAACACCTTCGATTCCGGTAAGCCATCGGGCGTGAGGTCGTGATACGCGAGCGCGCCGGGTTGATCGGCGTTATCGAGAAAAACCATTGCCCATGCGCCCTTGACGAATCCGGTGCTCTTGACGAGTTTTGCCGGCGTACCCCACACGGGTGCAACAAATTCATCGACGTACTTTTGCATCGCTTTGATCAAAGCGTCGAAGTTAACGCCGAGCGGCGTTGTTGCTTTGTTGAAGCAGGCTATCTTAGGAATCTGACCTTGATTGAATGCACCGAAAACAGTTCGAGTGGCCATGAACATTCTCCTGGTTGGCGATTCGCGACTTGAATAAGGTAGCTCAGATAGGTTCCTTTTGCCATCGCCCGGAAGTACTAGCGCCGGCACGGAGGTAGAAAAGGAGGCAGTCGCTGTGCACGGCAACTCACCTAACCGAAAAGCGTTTTCAATTCCGTATCGGACAACACTTGCCAGTCGCCGCGTGGCAGAGTACCCAAGGTGAGGCCACCCAGTTGGCTGCGATGCAATGTCTCAACATGATTTCCGACCGCAGCGAACATCCGGCGTGCTTGGTGGTAACGACCTTCGGTGAGAGTCAGTCTTGCTTGTCGCGGCGAAATGATATCGAGCGCTGCCGGTGCGAGCGGTTCTTTTTCCGATTCGAGCATCATGGCACCGCCGGCAAAGATGGCGGCTTCGTCGCCGCGTAAATCGCGGGCGAGCGTTACTTCATATATTTTCGCGAGATTCGATTTCGGATGAACGATGCGATGAAGTAACGTCCCGTCGTCGGTCATCAGCAATAAGCCGGTGGTGTCTCGATCGAGTCGGCCGACTGTCGCAAGCGTCGGCGAGCGCAATCGAAAGCGCGGCGGAAATAAATCGTATACCACTCCTCCCGCATCTTTCGTCGAACAGGTATATCCCGCGGGTTTATGCAGCATCAAAACTAACGGTGTCGGTGGATCGAGCGATTCGTTGTCGATCCGTATCTTGGCATGCTCGGTTTGATCGTCGGCATACAACACTTCGTCAGTCGCGTTGGTGATGCGGCCTTCGCGAAACATCAGCGCAACTTGTTTACGACTGCCGTAACCTAAGTTGGCGATCAGTTTGACGAGCTTCATCGTTTTGTCCTTTGCGTTTTAACCGACTTGATTGCTTCTATGATTTTGAATCCTTGTTCTTGAGCGACGATGCGCACCGTGCCGAAGTTCGCATCCAGTACTGCTTCGTACGGCAGGTGTCGATTGGCGACGAGCCACAAGCGCCCGCCCGGATTGAGCGCTTCGGCGGCAGCCACGATGAAGCGGCGTCCGATATCGGGTCGATCGGTGCGACTCCGCGTGTGAAACGGCGGATTGCTAACGATGACATCGTACTTGCGTTGCAATCCGCTAGTCACATCATGCCAGAAATAGTCAACTTTAACGCGCGACTCAAAGTTGGTGAGATTGCGACGCGCAAGATCGAGCGCGCGATTCTCCGCTTCGTAGACATCGAGAGCGGTAATTCGCCGACAGCGCGTCAGCAGCTCTGCGGATAAATATCCAAAGCCGGTGCCCAGATCGGCAGCGCGTCCAGCGAGATCGTTGGGGAAATGTTTTACGAGCAGCGCGGAAGCTGTGTCGATTCGATCCCACGCGAACACGCCGGGACGGCTGACGAAGCGATCATTGTCGATTGGTCGAATTGCGTCGAGCGTTAGCCACTCATTAAGTAACGCGGTATTGATTTTGTCGTCAATCGGTCCCGTCCAAAAAATGCGACATTTGTTTTTCGATAGTGCTGTCAATTCCCCAGTGAGCTTTGCAAGATCGAATTCGCTTGAGCGCGCGCCCTCGTTATTGGCAACGCAGGCGAGTACGCAGCCGCCCGGTTTGGCGATGGCAATTGCGCGCGCCATCGACGCTCGCGCTTCGTCGCGTTGTCGCGGCGGTAGCAGCAAGACTAACGAAAACGTTTTGTGCTCGTCGTTGGTAACGATGAAGCCTGCGCGTTGCAGAGCGTCGGCGTCGGGCTTGAAGCTCTGCTCGCAAACAAGCCCAGGTAGCGGTTGTTGTCGCAAGGCGTGACCATCGCGAGCGCGTAAAAATAGTGCGCCGTCAGTGGGCCAATCCAATTGACCAATGCGAAACGGAAGAAAAAGCGTATCAAGAGTGATGTCTTCGACAATCACGATGTCAGTACTCCAACAATCGCCGCAGTTGCACAGGTCGCAAACGTTCCAGCGATGATGCTATGCAGATCAAAACGCGCTATCTCGGGACGTCGATGCGATCACTTAGTGCATCGATCGGCCATTGCGACAACTGCACATACGCTAACAATTCGTTGAGCGTGGTCTTGGCGCCGAGCAACAAACCGACCGTCGGCGCTTCACGCCAATCAGCCACGCAATCGGCGCAAAACCCCCACCCAAAATGCGACCGAAACTCAAGTCCGCGCCGCCGATGCCGAGCGCGCTTTGAAGTTGTAGAGGCATAAAGTATTTGGAATCGAGACGCGATTGGATGTTTTTCCTATTGGCCGCGTCCCGTGTCCCGAGTCTCGCGTCTCGTCCGGGGTCGTTCCACAAACGCCTTCACCGCCGCAATGAACGCATCATGCGAATCTTCGAGCATCGCTGCGTGATCTCCGCCCGCAAGGATCACCCATTGTTTATCGGGATTACCCAACCCAACAAATACACGCGACTGAGCGTCGATGGGTGCGAGCGGATCGCGTTCGCCGTGCATCAATAGTGTCGGCGCTTTCACTTTTTGAGGATTGAGCACGGAGTACTCGTCGAGCTTATTCCAATCGGCGCGCACCGGATCGGTTTTGAGTGCGGCGACAACATAGGCTTCGATCGCGTCTTTTGAAATAACCGATGGCGAGATGAAATCGCTCATTGCTCGTTCGCGAGTGTTGACTTCACGCGGTGGTTCGATAGACGTGAGCGGTACTTGTGGGTTGGCTGCCGGATCGCGCGGATAGCCGTAAAGAATAAGATCGGACATCGTCTCGGGATAGAGCTGCGCAGTGAGGTGCGACACAACCGATCCCATCGACCAACCGAACAGCACGGGCTTGGCCAATTGCGGGTGACGACGATGTATGAATTTCAATACCTGCGCGACGTCGTTGGCTGCCTCGTTAGGAGTGCTCCAACCATTTTTGTTGCGTGGCGTGGAACCGTAACCGCGTAAGTCGATCGCGTAAGTGGCATAACCTAGCTTGACTAAAGCCTGCATCACGGAACGGTTGTGCTTTGGAACTTGCAAATCGAAATCGGGTAGGGCACTCCAGGTGCGGCCGTGAACCAGCAGTATCGAAAACTTAGGATTTGCCGGTGCGCGCGACCAAACAGAAATCGGATGATCGTCCACCGTAACGATGTGCTGCATCGGTGCGCTTGCCGCAACCGCCAACTGTGCGCACCACAGTATTGCCGCGAAAAATGCGACACAAAACTTGATCTTCATACTTCTATTCCGGAATGGCTACACGAATTCAACGGCACACGGCTATCATAGCGCCAATAGTTTTAGTTCACTGCAAAGGTTAAGAGTCATGAGTTCCAGCCGCGAAGCTTTTATCTGCGATGCAATTCGTACGCCCGTTGGTCGCTACAATGGGTCGCTTGCGTCAATTCGTCCCGACGACTTGGGCGCCATTCCCTTAAAAGCGCTGATCGAGCGCAATCCAAAAGTGGATTGGAGCGCGGTGGATGAACTCTATTTCGGCTGCGCCAATCAAGCGGGCGAGGACAATCGCAATGTGGGCCGCATGTCGCTGCTGCTCGCGGGATCGCCGGACACCACTCCCGCCGCGACCGTCAATCGCCTGTGCGGATCGGGACTCGATGCGGTCGCGATTGCTTCGCGCGCTATCAAAGCAGGCGACGCGGAATTGGTCATTGCGGGCGGCGTTGAAAGCATGACGCGCGCGCCGTTCGTAATGGGCAAAGCCGACAGCGCATTCTCGCGTGCCGCCAAACTTGAAGACACGACGATTGGCTGGCGCTTTATCAATCCCGCGTTTAAAGCAATGTTCGGCGTCGATTCGATGCCGGAGACGGCGGAAAATCTTGTCGCGCAATACACCATCACGCGCAACGATCAAGATGCGTTCGCTTATCGCAGCCAACAACGCTGGGGCAAAGCGAATGCCGCCGGTATTTTCAACGACGAAATTATTCCCGTGACCATCCCTCACGGGAAAAAGGAAACCAAGCAATTTACGACTGACGAACATCCGCGCGTTGAAACGACGCTTGAAGCGCTTGCTAAATTGAAAGGTGTGGTGCGCGCCGATGGCACCGTGACAGCTGGAAATTCATCGGGTATCAACGACGGAGCCGCCGCGTTGCTCATTGCCGGCGAAGCAGCGGTTAAAAAGTACGGTCTGACACCGCGCGCTCGCATTATTAGTGCGGCGACTGCCGGAGTGCCGCCACGCGTGATGGGTTACGGACCGGTGCCGGCGGTGCAAAAGCTCATGGCGCGTACCGGATTAAAACTTTCGCAGATGGACACCATCGAATTGAACGAGGCCTTCGCCGCGCAGGGTCTCGCCGTGTTGCGCGGACTCGATCTCGCCGATGACGCGGAGAACGTCAATCCAAACGGCGGTGCGATCGCCATTGGGCATCCGCTCGGTATGAGCGGCGCGCGACTCGCCACCACCGCGATGTATCAATTGCATCGTATCAAAGGACGCTACGCGCTCTGTACGATGTGCATCGGCGTGGGTCAGGGCATCGCGTTGGTGATGGAAAGAGTGTAGCCGTCGAGGCGCGGGACCCGAGACACGAGACGCGAAACTTGAAAAGAAACGTTGGGTGACGCGTGACGATTGATGAGCAAGAACGCTCTTCCGCTACTCCTTCAGGAGTCGCGTTCAGCGCCGCTCCCGTCACCGTCGGCGGGCATCGCTTCCAATTTCTTCCCACCGGCGCGACAGCAATTGACGCGCTAGAGGAATTAATTAACCAAGCGCAGCATTCCCTGTGTTTGGAAATGTATATCTACAAATCCGATGCAACCGGCGAGCGTATTCGCGCGGTGTTGTTGACCGCTTGCGCGCGCGGTGTGCGCGTGCGCATCCTGCTTGACGATTTCGGTTCGGCGGAACTGGCAAAGAATTATTTTATCGAGTTGCAGAAGCTCGGTGCGGAATTGCGTTTCTTCAATCCATCGCGCGCGTTACGCGCCGCATTTCGCAATCATCGAAAACTATGCGTGGCTGATCGTCGGATTGCCGTTATCGGTGGCATCAATATCGGCGATGAATACGCAGGCGACGGCGTCACACAAGGATGGCGCGATTTGGGCATGCGTATCGAGGGGGCGTTGGCTCAAGAATTGGAATTCACGTTCGATCGCATGTTCGTCGCCGCACGTGCAAACACCAAGGCAGTGATCGCTTTTGCGTACGGACGCGAAAGGAAATCGGCGTCGTACCACGCGCCGCTATTGCTAACGTCGGGCCCGGGATTTCACGGCTCGCAGTTACGCAAAGCGCTGCATCGGGATTTCTGGAATGCGAATCGAGTTGCCATTATCGCGGCTTACTTTACGCCGCCCTGGCAATTGCGTCGCGCATTACGGAGTGCAGCGAAGCGCGGCATCGTGCGTCTATTGCTGCCGGGCAAGAGCGATGTGCCCATCATGCGCTTGGCCGCGCAGCACTTATATGAGCGAATGCTACGACATCGCATCGAAATCTTCGAATACCAACCGCAAATTCTCCACTCGAAACTCGTCGTGGTCGACGACGTCGTTTATGTCGGCTCATGCAACTTCGACGTTCGCAGCTTGCAACTCAATTTTGATTTTATGGTCAGAATTCCGAGTGGCGAGTTGGCGGCGCAAGCGCGCAGTATTTTCACGCAAGACCTTGCCCGCAGTAACGCAGTCACGTTAACGGAGTGGAACGCGAACGATGGATTGTGGCGACGCGCCATCCGCTTTGTCGCGTTTTGGCTGGCCACGCGCTTTGATCCCTTTTTGGCGCGGAGGAAATGGCGTGCGTTGCGATAACGAGCAGTTAATGCGCGACAGTATGTGGCAGAGGCGAGTCCGTGTTAGCTCCAACGAATAGTAGAGCACGCTGCAGCGCAGCTAGAGAGGCGCTCGCAAAAAACCCTTGACGGGGCAGCTTGCCCCTGGTTTCGAAAACCGTTTCACAGCATCAAAAAGAAGCGCGCATTTGCAACGTTTCTTTCATCTTTCAATCCGATCGGCGTAAAAGCGATATTACTTGCGTCTAACCCTCACGAGCACGCGCATTGGTTTTATGCGCATCGCAAACGAGCACCGCATTAATTTGGGCGCTTTGTATGCCCTGAAGGACACTTGCCATCGGTCAACAAGGCGAGCAGATTAGTCGACGTAGTGTGAACGTGCCGTTGGAGTGGACGGCATACGAAAGAAATCACTCAACACGCACCATGCAAGCATTTCGTGTATCTGTTTGCTGCAAGCGATTTGTTGAAAACGCAGTTAGTAGCGAAGGCGGCTTCGCAAAATGCGAATGCTTGGTTTACGAAGCCCAACCGTGATGCATTGTGATGGCGCGTCAGCAAACCAAAGAGGGGGATCAATGCGGGGACTAGTTTGCGCCAGCCCTGGCTCGATGACGACTGCGACCGCAATCGCGGATGCAATCCGCTGTGCAGCGAATGCGGCGCCGTTGGTGCTACAAATAGATCATGCGGTACCGCTGGATGCCGTGATGGCATCCGGGCTGACGGACGTACTCATCGCTTGTACGAATTCCGCGGAGCTGACTGAGTTGCTGAGCTTGCTGAGTGAGGTGCGCAGAGCAGCGCCCGCTTGTGCGGTTGTCATCGTCGAGACAGGGCTTAGCCTACATGAGATTGCGTTACTGTTTAGCGCCGGTGCCTACGATTTCACGTCGTCTTCGGCAACGACGGATGAATTGCTCGCGCGCACACATCGTGCGTTGGGATTGGTGACGACAATTCGCATTCCGGACGTGCGCGTCGTCGGACATCCAAAGATAAAAGCACTGATCGGCGAAAGCGCACCGTTTCTCAAGGTGATGTCTCAATTGCCGGTGGTGGCCGGGTGCGATGCGGGTGCATTGATCCTCGGCGAAACGGGTACTGGAAAGGAAATTTTTGCGCAGGCGGTCCACTACCTGTCGGCGCGCGCGTCGCGCCCTTGGATTGCCGTCAATTGCGCCGCCATTCCTGCGGACTTGGTCGAGAATGAATTGTTTGGTCACGTACGAGGTGCGTATACCACGGCTCATGCATCGCAAGCTGGACTGGTGCGAGAAGCGGAAGGCGGGACATTGTTTCTGGATGAAATCGACAATCTTCCCTTTGATGCTCAAGCCAAACTATTGCGCTTCGTGCAGACCAAGGAGTATCGACCTGTTGGTAGTTCGTCGGTAGTGCGAGCCGATGTACGAATCATCGCAGCGAGCAATCAACCGCTCGAACAACTGGTGACCGCCGGCCGGTTTCGGCAGGATCTTTTTTACCGACTGAACATTCTCACCCTCTCGCTGCCGCCGCTTCGCGATCGTCGCGCCGACATACCGGCTTTGGCGCTGCATTTTCTGCAGCAGTATGCGAGCGAGTATCGCCGTAAGGTTTCGGGGTTTGGTGCGCTAGCGCTGGCGCACCTGATTGAGCGATCTTGGCCGGGGAACGTGCGCGAGTTGCAACATGTGGTGGAACGTGCAGTGTTGATGGCGCATGGACCATTGCTCACGATGGCGGACATCGAACAATCCGGTGAAGCGCCTGTGCCGGTAGAGTCGTTTCGCCATATTAAAGCTCGAATAGTGGCGAGTTTCGAACGCAGCTATGTTGAACACCTGTTGGTCGTGAATCGCGGCAACATCACTTCGGCAGCGAGCGCCGCAAAAAAAAATCGCCGAGCTTTTTGGGAATTGATGCGCAAGCACAAGATCGACCCAGAGCGTTTTCGCGTCAGTCAGTAATCGCAACGAAAGCGGTCGATCTGCAAGTCGATGTCAAAGTCGATCCATCTAAGGGCGACACTAGTGGCTATTTGCGTGTCGCAATGCGCGCTTACCTAGGCAAGCGCTGATTAAGCTGGTTCTCCGGCCTTTACCGAAACACGACGCGCGGTGGACCAGGCTTCCAGAGGCGCTTTTATTTCGAATCGCGCTTGTTCAGTGTTTGCCTAGGACAAATTCGTCCACTCGCGAGACTAATTTGTCATCGCTTGTTTCGCGACGTTATTTCGCGGATCTGAAATTCGACCTGGACAAGGATGTCCATGCGACCCGCACTCGCTTCCGTCTGCCCGCCAGACAAGCAACCGGAACTCAATGGGTTACGAACGTTGTCGACTTTGGCACGGCGATTGCTATATGCAATGAAAGAGACGGCACCAAAATCATGAGCCCTCAGTGTGTGGAAGCGGAACTAATGCGTCAGTTGGCGCGCTATTTTCGCGACAACCCGCTGGCGTGCGACACCGCAGAGGGCGCGCTTCGTTGGTGGTTGCCGCAGGAATCTAAAGTTAGTGAAAGCATGGTAGTCACGGCACTTAACGAAATGGTCGCTCAAGGCGCGCTTGAAACATTGACGGCGGTCGATGGCCGAATTCGCTATCGACGCAATGCAATTCTCGAATCTAGATCGGTACTCGATCGGCTTGCCAAAATCGAGACGCTCGATGATTCAACCGTAGATGAAGCAACGCACAGCAGCGCTCACAACAACGCTCAGAAAGACGACGAAGTAAACGCCAGTGAGTGCGACCCAATGGACGACACGCAATGAGCGGTTTTAATGCGATTCGCGCTGTAAGCGATACGATCGACGCGCTGCTGGTTCAGTCGCTTGGCGTCGCTACCGAACGCAATATTCCGCCGTACCAGCTCACTGCGACTACGCCGCTAGTCAGCATCTTTCTCTATCGAGTGCAGTCGAATCCGTTTCTCGGCAATCTCGACTGGCAGGCGATCACGTCCACGCAGTTGCAGGCGCCGCCGTTTGCTTTGAACTTGCAATATATGTTGACGCCATACGGCTCCGATCAATCGCAAATTCAACAGCTCACCGGCGAAATCATGCGCACCTTGCACGACCAACCGGTGATTCGCACTGGCCATCCTGCCTTGTCGCCGGATCTGTCGACCATGACAGAGGAGCTGCGCATCGTGCCGCACCAATTATCGCTCAACGATTCGCTGGATTTGTGGAAGGCCTTCGGCGCGAATGTGGCGTATCGACTTTCGATCACCTACGAAGTGTCGACGATCGTTATCGACAGTCAGATTACCCGAAACATCGCACGTGTAGCCGAGCGCGTCGTCGACCTGAGTACGCTGCGATGACACAAAGCGCTACCAACCACGATACGTCGAGTGCTTCCTATAAAAGCGATGCCGAGTTACTAGTCGATTTGCTGGGACGGCTTAACGAACGACTAGCCGTATTAGTTGCGGTGCGTCGCGCTCACTCTGTTGCCGATCCAGCGCTCAAGGGATTAGTAATTACGGATACGGAAGTCGACGAACTGATCGCCTCCGATTTGCATGCGGATACTTCGGTGGATTTCGATCTCGGTAGCTTGTGGTCCGGAGTCGAAGCGCGATTGGCGGAAGCGACTGCGTTGCGATGGGTGCAGTTGCGCGAGCGCTTAGGGCTCAGCGCGTTTGAGATGGAAGTGTTGTTGGCCTGCTTGGCGCCGGAAGCCGAACGTCGATTCGAACGCATTTATGGATACTTAAACGATGGCATAGCGCAGCGCTACCCGACGGCGGATCTTCTGTTGCGATTACTAGCGCCGCGACGAGCTCGCAGCCAGTTGCAGGCAATGTTCGCACCCGATGCACGGCTTGCCCGTTACGGTTTGCTCATGGCGCACGCCGAATCCGCCGGAGCGCCGGCAACGTATCGGGTCAGCGACGGCATCGTCCGATATTTACTGGGTCAGGGGGGCATCGATACTTTGTTGGCGAAGTGTTGGTGTCCAGTCGGTCATCCGCCGCTAAGTGAATCGCTGTGGGTGAAGCTCGAAGAGAATACGGAACTCGCTGCCTTGGTCCGCCGTCATCGCGCAGTTGCCCACGAAGGTTCAGCCGGCAGTCAATCGGTACAAGAAAGGCCAGCCGAGAATCAGTTGCCGCTTCATGACACACCATTGGTTGTCGTCGTGCGCGGACGAGCGGGAAGTGGTCGCCGCTATTTGGTCGAGTCCGCGTGCCGCGAACTCGGTTGTGGTTGCATCGCGCTGGATGCGCGCTTACTGAAACGCAGCCCCGATCTTGAAAAAACTTTGATCGCGGCGTTTCGCGATTCGGCATTGGCGGGAGCGCCGGTTCTGCTCCATTCACTCGATGCTTGGTTTGACGATGCGGAGCGCTGCGAAGAATTGCGCACAATCGTGGAGCGATTGCTGATCGAGTTGGGCTGGGCGTTGTTTATCACGACTAATGATTTCGCCCCGCTAACCCGTTGGTGCGCGCGCGCACGTGTG
>JAYTQU010000129.1:0-10866 GCA_043746555.1 Pseudomonadota bacterium
CGGGGTTTGCCTTGCAGCTCGCGCGTATCAATCCGGATTCGATCGAGTGGCAAAAGAAACTCGATCCCATGAAGCGCGACATGGAGACTACGTTGGCGGCGATGGCCGGCAAACCGTATCGAGCACGCAACGTTCGATTCAAAATACCGGACTTTATCGACGTGATATTGAATGCCGGCGATCAACGAGCCGCGTCGGGCGCGACCATCGGTGAATCGCTGCCGAATTGGGGACCGGTTGCGGAGCAGGGCGGTCGCACTGTCGCGATGACCAATTTGTATACCGATGCGGATAGTCGCAAACAACTTGGCGAACAAATGTCGTCGCTGTTTTGCAAAGCCACCAATGCACTTGCCACGACGGGACCGAAGGAATCGTTAATCACCTCGTTGTTGCACGAAGCGGCTCACAATCTCGGTCCGGCGCACGAATATAAAGTGAACGGCAAAGTAGATGATGTGATTTTCGGCGGCACGATGGCATCGACATTGGAAGAACTCAAAGCACAGACCTCTTCGATGTTTTTGACGCAGTGGTTGATTGGCAAAGACCTATTTACTAACGAAGAAGTTAATAAAATCCAGTTACGCAACATCGCTTGGGGTTTCGGCCACATCTCACGTGGCATGTACACGGCCGACGGCACGCCGCGAAACTACAGCCAACTCGCGGCAATGCAACTGGGGTCGTTCGTCAAGTCGGGCGCGATCACTTGGCGCGCAGATAAAATGGCGGCCAACGGTAGCGATCGAGGTTGTCTTGAAATTAACTTCGACACTTTGCCCGCTGCGATTCAGTCGTTTGAGACGACGGTGTTAAAGATAAAAGCATCGGGAGACAAAGCCGGCGCAAAGAAACTCAAGAGCGATTTTGTCGATGCCAAAGACGATTTCGCGACTCTCAGAAACACGATTGCCGATCGTTGGCTGCGCGCGCCAAAAGCTAGCTTCGTTTACAGCGTGTATTGGTAATGCCGCGGTATCGGTAATGCATCAGTATCGATGATTGTCGATGAGCTGGAGATTCGGCAACGACTCAACCTGTCTTTGCATTTGCGCGAAACCTGCGGGCGCGGCATTTGTTCTGTTTCTGTTACTAACTATTTCGATCACTCCGACCTGAGCGAATTTCCGCGCGGACAATTTCCAGGCGGACTAGCAGGATTTAATTCCCGTACTGGCCTGCCCTATTGAGCGTATACTTTTCGCTTCGTAACCTGTTCTCTTGCGCGTGGGAAGCTGAGCTTTGCGGCGGCTTACCGACACTTTCAGCCGTGAGTCGATGAAAGGCAGCATGGTGGAATTCGGCATTTCTGCCGTCGTCTAGCGCCGGAGCAACCTAAGTCAGCATCCGACATCGGGATAGCCGTGCGCTGTCTCTCCTTGTGCCGCGTGTTTCAGTCGCACGGCAGGAGATCGCAATGACATTTCAGTCGCGGGTGCAAGTATTTACTCGCCTTCGTAAGCAGACGGAGCAGCATCCCTTGCGATTGCTTCTGCGTCATCTCCGTTGGTTTTCGTCTTCGTCTTCGCCCTGGAACACGGATGAAATCATTCGTGAAGAGTTGTTCAGTAACGAGCGCCTGGAACAACATGCAGGGAGTTTAGCGCACGCGCAAAAGATCACTCGTCGTCCTCAGGCGCGACGCTCGCTAAATGCACGTCTGGGAAATAATGCGGCGGTCTTGCTTCGGGCCTATCGCGCAATTGCCGTTGCGGTCGACGCGCGGGAGGCCATCACGCCGGCGGCCGAGTGGCTGCTCGACAACTATCACTTGGTCGAAGATCAGATTCGACAGATTAGAGACGATTTGCCGCCGCGTTTCTATCGCCAATTGCCCAAGCTCGCGAGCGGTCCGTTCATCGGATATCCGCGTGTCTTCGGCATTGCATGGGCGTGCGTCGCCCATACCGACAGTCGTTTCGATCCCGAGACGCTGCGTCGCTTCGTTCGTGCCTACCAGCGCGTTGAGCCATTGACCATCGGTGAACTGTGGGCACTCGCCATTACATTGCGCATCGTGTTGGTTGAGAATTTGCGGCGCGCTGCCGAGCGTATCGTGAATAGTCGAATTGCGCGGCAAGAAGCCGATGATGTCGCGGACCGGCTGCTGGGACTAAACGGTTGCACTGCGGATGCGAACGCGCTGATTCGTCATCACGAAAGGGACAGCGCGTTGTTTCCCGCCTTTATCGTCCAGTTGGTAAAGCGTCTGCGCGATCAGGATCCACGCGTAACGCCGTCGCTCCAATGGCTGGAAAATCAGCTCATTGCGCATGGTACGAACTCCGACGAGACTGTGCACGACGAGCACCAGCGACAAGGTGCGTCGAATGTTACGGTCCGCAACATCATTACCAGCATGAGACTCATCTCGGACGTGGACTGGCCGGAAGTTTTCGAAGACGTCAGTCTCGTCGACGAGGTACTCCGTTCCGGCGACAACCTAGCGAGCGTTAGTTTCGCCAGCATGGATTTCGCGACGCGTAATCTGTATCGCAGCGCGATCGAGGAATTGGCGCGGGGCGCGGCGACATCGGAACTGCAAGTCGCGCGAGCGGTTATCGCTGCCGCAGCCGTTTCCGGAAAGCGTGTCGGCAACGGCGATGTCGTTGACAAGGTCGTCGGCCGAAGCCGTAGCGAACAAAGCATCGAACTAAGCGGGGTCGCCCGACAGCGCGATCCGGGATTTCACCTGCTCGGTTCCGGGCGTCGTGCTTTTGAGCGTGTCCTTGGCTATCGCGCACCGGTCGGCCAGTGGCTCACGCGGTTTAATGCGTCGATCGGACCCAGTGGGTATATCGGTGCCGTCTTTTTGCTCGCCGCTGCTATCCTTGGCGTCGCAACAAATGCGCTGTACATCCGGGGCTTTATCGATTGGCAATTGGCGATTCTGGCGTTGCTCGGAGTCATTCCGGCAGTCGACGTCGCGGTTGCTTTAGTAAATCGCGCAGCGACACGCGAATTTGGCGCAACGATGCTGCCTGGGCTCGCGTTACGAGACGGTATTCCAACGAATTTGCGCACCATCGTCGTTGTGCCCACTCTGTTGACCACGAGAGAAGACATTGAACAACAGATCGAACGTCTCGAAGTGCACTACCTCGCTTCGTCGCACGGCGAAGTCTATTTTGCACTGCTCTCGGATTGGACCGACGCGATCGCTGAGAGCACGATCGGTGACGACGTATTAGTGGCACACGCGATTGCGGGTATAGCGCGTCTCAACAAATTGTACGGCCCGGCTGTTGCCGGAGAGCGTTTCTATTTGTTGCATCGTCGACGGAAGTGGAGCGTTGGACAGCGGCGTTGGATTGGATGGGAGCGCAAGCGCGGCAAGTTGCACGAGTTGAATCGGTTGCTGCGCGGCGCAACCGACACCACATTCATCGACATCAATGCGAATCCGCCAAGAGTGCCGCCGGATGTTCGCTATGTCATCACATTGGATTCCGACACCAAGTTGCCGCGCGAAACAGTGCGACGCCTGATTGGTAAGTTGGCTCATCCTCTCAATCAACCTCGATTCGACCCGGCGACGGGGCGCGTTGTCGAAGGTTATGCGGTGCTGCAGCCGCGGGTTACGCCGTCGTTGCCGGTGGGGCGTGAAGGATCGTTGTTTCAGCGCGTGTTTTCCAGCATGAACGGTATCGATCCCTACGATGCAGCCGTGTCCGATGTGTATCAGGATTTGTTTGGCGACGGTTCGTACGCCGGTAAAGGCATCTACGACATCGACGCGTTTGAAAGCGCGTTGGCCGGTCGCGTACCCGAGGGGTCGATGCTTAGCCACGATCTTTTCGAAGGAACATTCGCCCGCGCAGGGTTGGCCTCGGATATCGAAGTTGTCGAAGAGTTTCCTGCGCGCTACGACGTGGCAGTTGCGCGCAACCACCGTTGGGCGCGAGGCGATTGGCAATTATTACCCTGGTTGTTGGGCCGTCGCGATACCGCGCGTCGCGCCACGCAGCGTGGCCGTTCCATGCCGCTCATCGCCATGTGGAAAATGCTGGATAATTTGCGGCGAACTTTGTCGGCGCCAACCTGTGTGTTGGCGCTATTGGTAAGTTGGCTGCTGCCACTGAACGCGGCGTTGCTTTGGACCGCATTTGTGCTCGGGACCATCGCTGTACCCACACTCATTCCTGTTTTTGCGGCTGCAATAACGCGACGACGGCGCAGCACCGCACGCAGCCATTGGCGTGGGCTGAGAACTGATCTCACGCTTGCCTCGATGCAATTTGCGCTTGTCGTTGCGCTTCTCGCGCATCAGTCTTGGCTAATGTTAGACGCTATTGGGCGGACGTTGTATCGCCTGATTGTTAAGCGCGATCTGCTTGAGTGGACGACTGCCGCGCAGGCGCAACTCAACTCGCGACTCAGTATGGTCGGATTCTATCGACGCATGATTGCCAGCGTCGTAATTGCAATCGTAGCCATCGCCTTTGGGTGGTTTGGGCGCGACGCGTTGTGGATTGCACTTCCCTTTGCGTTGCTGTGGGTCGCCGCGCCGGCCATCGCGCGGCAAATCAGTCTTTCGCCGTTGGTTGCCGGGCGCCTTTCTGTGTTGCCGGCGGACCGAGATGCGTTGCGCTTGGTTGCGCGTCGCACGTGGCGATACTTCGAGACGTTTGTGACTGCGGACGATCACATGTTGCCGCCGGATAACTTTCAAGAGGATCCGCTGCCGGTATTGGCGCATCGGACATCGCCGACTAACGTCGGTCTGTATCTACTGGGCATTGTCAGTGCTCGCGACTTCGGCTGGCTTGGAACAATCGACAGCGTCGAGCGACTCGAAGCCACGCTGGCGACGATGCAAAGCATGCAAAAATTTCGCGGTCACTTTTACAATTGGTACGACACGCGCGATCTACGGCCGTTGGAGCCACGATACGTCTCGTCGGTAGACAGCGGCAATCTGGCCGCCCATCTAATTGTTGTGGCAAACGCGTGCGCGGAGTGGATCGATCTTCCTTGCGATCATGGAATAGCCGTTGCCGGCATCGATGATGCGCTACAGTTGGCGCACGACGCGCTGCGTGCCATTCCTACCGATAAGCGTGCACACACTATTACGTTGCGTCATATGGAAGACGCGCTGGATGTGCTGACTAATACGCTGCGCGAACCGCCCACCGGAGATTTCTTATCGCGGCTTAGTGAGTTGGCGGTTCATGCCACCGCGCTCACAGATGGCGCGCAAGCGTTTGCGAGCGAGCAGCGGGACGCCAGCGATGCCGATAATGCGCTCAACGACTTGTTGTTCTGGGCGCAGGCGGCGCGCAATTCCATTGCCAGCTGGAATCGCGATTTTACACAGACGGACCAACTGCATCTCGCCCTCGCCCAGCGACTTAATGACGTCGCATCGGCCATGAGGTCGATGGCGCTGGACATGGAGTTTGGCTTTCTACTCGATCCGGATCGCAAGTTACTGTCGATTGGCTTTCGCGCGGTCGGCGGCACACTCGATCCTAGTTGCTACGATTTACTCGCGTCGGAGGCACGCCTGGCGAGTTTTTTCGCGATTGCCAAAAACGATGTTCCTACCCGGCACTGGTTTCGATTGGGTCGATCGGTGACGCCTGTTGGGTACGGTGCGGCGTTGATCTCTTGGTCAGGATCGATGTTTGAGTATTTGATGCCAGCGTTAGTGATGCGCGCGCCCGCCGGCAGCTTGCTGGAACAAACCAGTCGCTTGATCGTGCGCCGACAGATCAGTTATGGCGGCTCGCTCGACGTCCCATGGGGCATGTCGGAATCCGCTTACAGTGCCCGCGATCTCGAACTGACCTATCAGTATTCGAATTTTGGCGTGCCGGGTCTCGGTCTCAAACGTGGGTTAAGCGCCAACGTGGTGATTGCTCCTTATGCGACGGCCCTCGCAGCGATGGTCGATCCAGGCGCGGCTGTGTGCAACTTTCGTCGGTTGATGGAACTCGGCGCATACGGTCGGTATGGTTTTTACGAAGCCCTCGACTACACGCGCACCCGTCTCCCGGAGGGCAAGCAAGTTGCGATCGTACGTGCGTTCATGGCGCATCACCAAGGCATGACAGTGATTGCCATCGCGAATGTGCTCTTTGATGGTCGCATGCGCTCGCGTTTTCACGCAGAGTCCAGCGTGCAAGCAACGGAACTATTACTGCAAGAGCGCACTCCGCGCAACGTGTCTGTCGCGCGGCCCAGAGCGGAGGAAGTCAGCAGTGAAGCGCGCATACTGGGCGCGACACTTCCCGAAGTACGCCGCCTGCACACGGCGCAAGATGCAACGCCGCAGACTCATTTGCTCTCCAATGGTCGCTATGCAGTCATGCTGACCGGCGCAGGCTCCGGCTACAGTCGTTGGCGCGAGTTGGGCATCACGCGCTGGCGCGAGGATGTAACGCGCGACGATACCGGCAGTTATATCTATCTGCGCGATATCGAGACCGGCGCGGTCTGGTCAGCCGGGTATCAACCAAGCGGCATTGAGCCGGACAACTATCAAGTCACGTTTACCGAAGACCGTGCGGAATTCATTCGCAACGATGCGGCGATTGTCACGACGATGGAAATTGTCGTGTCTCCGGAAGATGATGCGGAAGTGCGTCGCGTGTCGATCGCGAACAGCGGCGATACACCCTGCGATATCGACGTCACCTCGTACGCTGAGTTGTCGCTTGCGCTACCGGCGGCGGATAGCGCACATCCGGCGTTTTCGAAACTTTTTGTGGAAACCGAATACGCCGCAAAGGCCGGCGCGCTGTTAGCGACGCGCCGACGACGCTCGCCAACCGAGCCGGAAATATGGGTCGCACATCACGCGTTGGTGGAGCACGCAATCGTCGCCGGTCTGGTATTGCGCGAGCCGGAGTTCGAAACGGATCGTGCGCGTTTTCTCGGACGTGGGCACGAAGTTCATGAACCGATTGCAGTGATCGATGGACGACGCTTATCCAACACGGCGGGCACGGTCCTCGATCCTGTATTTGCACTAAGGCAGCGCGTGCACATACCTTCCGGCGCGACTGCGCGAATTGCGTTCTGGACGTGCGTCGCTGCGTCCCGCGTGGAGGTGCTTGATTTGGTCGATAAGCAGCGCGATGCCAACGCGTTTTTGCGCGCGACAACCTTGGCATGGACACAGGCGCAAGTACAGCTTCGTCACCTTGGCGTCACTGCAGAAGAAGCGATTTTGTTTCAACGCGTCGCCGGTCACATATTGTATGCCGATGCATCGATGCGTCCTTCATCGGTCTCGATTCAGCGCGGTAACGGCACGCAGTCCGGGTTGTGGTCACAAGGCATTTCCGGCGATTTACCGATTGTGTTACTGCGGATTCACGACATCGAGGATTTGGCCACCGTGCGGCAGTTACTCCAGGCGCAAGAGTACTGGCGGATGAAACAACTGGCGGTCGATCTGGTGATTCTGAATGAGCGCGCTGCTTCGTACGTACAGGATCTGCAAATTGCGATCGAGACTGCGGTGCGCGTCAGTCAGTCGCGGCCGACACTGGGTGTAACGAGCGGGCACGGCTCCGTATTTGTATTGCGTGCGGATTTAATCGCTCCGGAAATACGTGCGCTGCTGTCGTCGGTGGCGAGAGTGGTATTCGTCGGTCAACGCGGCAGTCTCGCGGATCAACTGGGACGGTATACGCCGACAGCGCACATCGATTCCGCTGCTTTATCGAATCGCCTGCACGCTGACGTCGGTATGCGCATTGCGCCGCCGCTCGGTTTGGAATTCTTCAACGGTGTGGGCGGATTTGCAGACAATGGGCGCGAGTACGTGACTTGCCTGGATGCCGGTCATCTAACGCCGGCACCGTGGATCAATATAATTGCCAATCCTCGCTTTGGGTTTCAGGTGGCCGTCGAAGGCGGCGGTTATACCTGGGCGTTGAACAGTCGCGAGCATCAATTAACACAGTGGTCCAACGATCCGGTGACCGATCGTCCCGGCGAGGTCCTATATATACGTGATGAAGAAACCGGCCAGCTGTGGGGGCCAACAGTTTCACCGGTGCGCGATGAATCCGCTCAGTACTGTGTTCGACACGGACAGGGTTACAGCCGCTTCGAATATTCGGCGCACGAGACCGCACTCGATTTGCTGATGTATGTGCCGCGTGAAGACGCGATCAAAATTTCGCGTCTGAGAATTCGCAATTTGTCGCAACGCAAACGACGATTGTCGGTGACGGCGTACGTTGAATGGGTGCTCGGTACAACGCGTAGTGCGTCGGCGCCGTTCATTGTCACGGAAATGGACGCGAAAACCGGCGCCATGCTGGCGCGCAATCCATGGAGCTCTGTTTATGGATCGCGTATCGCGTTCGCCGATTTATGCGGACGACAGACACAATGGACCGGAGACCGGCGCGAGTTTCTAGGTCGGCATGGAAGACTGGATCAGCCGTCGGCGCTCGCGCCATATCATGTCTTTTCCAACCGAACCGGAGCGGGTCTCGATCCTTGCTGTGCGCTGCAAGCGCCAATCGAGTTAGGTCCGGACGAAATCGTGGATGTCGTCTTCTTTCTTGGTGAGGCGGAGTCGATCGGCGAAGCGCAGGCGCTGATAGAGCGCTACCGAGCGGCCGATCTCGAAGCGGTATTCAAATCCGTTACCGGTTATTGGGACGAGGTACTGGAGACGGTTCAAGTTAAAACGCCTGATCGCGCCTTGGACATCATGGTTAACCGCTGGATGCTCTATCAGACGTTGGTATGTCGGATGTGGGCGCGGTCCGCTTTTTATCAAGCCAGTGGCGCTTATGGATTTCGCGATCAACTTCAAGATGGCATGGCGCTGGTGGTCGCGCAACCGGCGATCGCTCGCGAACATTTGCTGCGTGCGGCGTCTCGCCAATTTACGCAAGGCGACGTGCAGCATTGGTGGTTGCCGCCTACCGGGCAGGGTGTGCGCACGCGTATATCCGACGATCGAATTTGGCTTGGGTTCGCTGCCGCGCACTATCTCGACACTACCGGCGATGTTGCGATCCTCGACGAAGACGTGCCGTTCATCGAGGGCGCAAAGCTCGAACCCGGTGCGCATGATGCGTACTTCCTACCCGTTGTTGCCGAGGAGCACGCGACGTTCTTCGAACACTGTGCGCGAGGTTTAGACGATAGTCTCGCGCTTGGCGCGCATGGGTTACCGCTGATAGGTACCGGCGACTGGAACGATGGCATGAATCGCGTCGGCGAACTCGGTCGTGGCGAAAGCGTGTGGCTGGGCTGGTTTCTGTACGCAACGCTAACCGCGTTCATTCCGGTAGCGGCGGCGCGCAACGAATCGGCGCGTGCGAATCGTTGGCTTGCGCACGCGACCGCGTTGCGAGAGTCTCTCGAGCGGGAGGCGTGGGATGGTGCGTGGTATCGACGCGGTTACTTTGATGATGGCACCGCGTTCGGATCGGCGAGCAACGAAGAGTGCCGCATCGATTCGATTGCGCAATCGTGGGGCGTCATCTCCGGCGCCGCGGATACGACGCGAGCGATGCAAGCGATGGGCGCAGTCGATCAGCAACTCATTCGGCGAGCCGACGGTCTGGCATTGTTGTTTACGCCGCCATTCGACAAGACACCGCTGGACCCCGGTTACGTGAAAGGCTATCCACCCGGCATTCGCGAGAATGGTGGACAGTACACGCATGCCGCCGCGTGGTCGGTCGTGGCGTTTGCAATTCTTGGCCAAGGCGACAAGGCGTTTGAATTGTTTTCGCTGCTGAATCCGATCAATCACGCCGGCACTCGCACTGCGTTGAGTCGCTATAAGGTGGAGCCGTATGTGGTCGCCGCCGATATCTATTCAGTCGCGCCGCACGTCGGGCGGGGCGGATGGACTTGGTATACGGGGTCAGCAGGATGGATGTATCGCGCCGGTCTCGAAAGCATTCTCGGTTTTAACTTGCGGGGTAATCGATTGTCGATGACTCCGTGCATTCCGAAGGGATGGCCGCGTTTTCATATTTCGTTTCGATACCGCTCGTCGCGGTACGAAATCACGGTCGAGAATCCCAATGCGGTGAATTGCGGTGTGGTGCAGGCAACGCTTGACGGCACGTCATTGGCCGTTGGGGCCGATTCAATTGAGTTAAAAGACGACGGTGCAACTCATGGTTTGCTGATGACGCTCGGGTAATTCTACTTTGTCACATTGTGCTGAAGCGCGCATGGCGGCGTTGCAACCGGTTGGAAAATACTCTCGTACGGCCGTGTACGCTGCGTTTTTCCAACCGATTACGCCTTGCCCTGCATCGCTTGATCGCAATGTGACAAAGTAGAACTAAGCGTTCGATCGCGTTCAATCAACGCGAACGATCATTCCAAGTCGGCGACTATACCGCCGGTTCGTGTTGCAAAGCCTCCATGCCTTGAGCGGTCGGCGTAACAGCTTCGTCTTTGCGTTCCAGGTAGCCTTCGCGAATGAATTCCTGAATCTGCGGGCGACGCAAACAGAGGCCGTCGTTAATGTAGTCGCGCAGTAACATCCAGCGATGAAACGTCAATGCTGGTTCTGTCATGACTGTACTCCTTCGGCTTTGGGCTGATGTAAACGTGTCGATGGGTTCATGTGGCTCACGACAATCTATGCGTCTTGGCGGCAAGTTTCATGGTTACGCAACCTTCTTCGGTCGATAGCCACTATTACGCGCTTCAAATGTCTTGAGTTCTCGTTCGGCCTCCTGCTTCTTGATCCCGTAGAGTTCTTGGATCTTTGCTAGCAGCTGATCGCGTTTACCGGCGATGGCATCCAAATGCTCGTCGTCGAGCTTTCCCCAACGAGCGCGTACGGTTCCTTTGAACTGTTTCCAATTGCTTTCCACTAGATCCCATTTCATCGCAGTCTCCGCATTTCGTGTCGATAGG
>JAYTQU010000130.1:0-7724 GCA_043746555.1 Pseudomonadota bacterium
CGCGGGCGATTGCAGGTGTCGCGAACACTTGACGGCAAAGCGGAAGAAGTTCAATCCACTCCCGGCGTCGATGCGAATGGAGACTTTGAAATATGGGCCGATCCACGACTGTTGGCGCAGCTCAAAGCCAATATCGGCGACCAAATAGAATTCGGTCGCGTGAAGTTTACAGTGACGCGGGTGTTGCTTGCGCGTCCGGATCAGGGAACGAACTTCGTTGCCTTGGCGCCTAGCGCCATTTTTTCTCTGGCCGCTTTACCAGCCACGAAATTGATTGAACCGGGAAGTCGTGCTTCATACGCATTGTTATTCGCAGGCGAACCCGCCGCGATTGCGAATTTCAAAGCTTATTTACAGGATCATCGTCAACGCGGCGAACGTGTCACCGATATCGCCGACGCCAGTCCGCAACTGCGCGAGTCGATCGATCGCGCCGGCAGCTTCTTGAATTTGGCGAGTATGGTTAGCGTGTTGTTGTCGGCGATTGCGGTTGCAATGGCGGCACGGCGTTACGCCGCGCGACGCATGGACGTCGCGGCGCTTATGAAATGCATGGGCGCAACGCAATCGAAGGTTTTGACGATTCATCTTGCGCAACTCGTGGCGATCGCATTGTTGGCGAGCGTTATCGGTACATTAATCGGCTATGGCGCACAGGCAGGTCTTGTGTGGTTGCTAAAAGATTTATTGAACGGCGAATTACCTCTGCCCACGTTAGCGCCCGCATGGCTCGGTTTCGTCACTGCGATCACGGTATTGATCGGCTTCGCGTTGCCGCCGCTGCTGCAATTAAAACGTGTGCCGCCGGTACGAGTGCTACGTCGCGATGTCGATGCGCCGCCGCTTCACTATTTGTTGATCTATGGTCTCGCGATTGGCGCAGTCGTTGCCGTGGTCGCCGTCATTGTTCGCGATGCAAGACTCGTTCGCTATGTTGTCTATGGTCTCGCGGGCATGTTTGCGGCGCTGTATTTCTGCGGATGGTTGTTGGTACGCGCATTGTCGGTGGTGCGCGGCCGCGTCGGCGTTTCGTGGCGTTACGGCGTGGCCAACATCGCGCGCCGTGGCCGGGAAAGCGTCGTCCAAATTGTAGCGTTCGGTTTGGGGCTAATGGTGCTGCTCTTGTTGCTCTTTGTGCGCAACGATCTCATGAACACTTGGCGCGAAAGTCTGCCGACCGACGCGCCCAATCAATTTCTCATCAATATTCTGCCGTCGAAAGTCGACGACGTACGCAAATTCTTTGTCGAACAGGGAATGTCCGCGCCGACCTTGAGCCCAATGGCGAGCGCGCGTATGACTCAGATAAACGATGTGCCGCTCGCAGAATGGCGCGCGCAACGCAATGCAAATCAAAATCGCGGTGACGACGCCGAGCAATCGCGAGAACGCGCGCGATTTGGGCGATCCGCGAACTTATCGTGGAGCGCCGACTTACCGGTGGGCAACACGGTTGTGGAAGGAAAGTGGTGGAGCCCGAATGACGGCGGTGGTCCACGTTTATCGATGGATATTGGCTACGCGCGGAATTTGGGCGTCAAGGTGGGCGATCGCATCGCGTTCGACGTGTCGGGCGAAACGATCACGGTCAAGGTCGCAAACTTGCGTAAGGTGAAATGGGATAGTTTTAGGCCCAACTACGTCATGATGTTTTCTCCCGGCGTGATCGATCAATCGGTAGGGACGTACATCAGCAGCTTGCACATGTCGAAGGCGCAGCGTCCGATCATGCGCGAGTTTATGCATCGCTTTCCCGAAGTCACCGCCATCGATATCGATGCCGTCCTTGCGCAAATTCGCTCAGTCATGGATAAGGTGTCGTTATCCGTTCAGTATGTCTTTCTATTTACATTGTTCGCCGGCATCACGGTATTGTTCGCGGCGATTCAATCGACGCGCGATGAGCGACGCTACGAAAGCGCAATGCTGCGCACCTTGGGCGCGAGCCGTCGCGTTGTGTTGCAAGGCGTAGCGGCGGAGTTTGTGGTGCTTGGTCTGCTTGCCGGCGTGATGGCCGCAGCCGGCGCGACGGCGGTGGGTTATCTCTTAGCCACCGGTCCATTCAATCTGGACTATTCGTTCGACCCTGCCGTGTGGACCTACGGACTCCTTGCGGGTGTCGCGTTGGTGGGCATTATCGGAACGCTTGCAACGTATTCAGTAGTAAACGCACCGCCGGTGGAGACGTTGCGAAGAGGCGGATAACAGCGCGGATACACTGTCGTCGAATCGACCTGCGCAGATTTGTTCTGTACCACACCGACGGGTCACTTTACGGATCAGCCGCATGACCGCTGTAGTGATTCCATCGTGCAGGCGACAAGGGCGTTACGCACTACCGTCTTAATCGTTAACTCCATCAGCAACGCAGTCGCAACGGCATAGATGTCTCACGCAAGGAGGTTGGTGCGTCATCGACACATTCTCCAAGTGACCCAGTCGTGGTTCAGAACCGGTAAGTTCACGATAGGTGCGAACTGATTTCGTGATTCAAGCTTCCTCTCACATTATCCCCAGCTACTTCATTCCCAATCGAATCCAACCGACGGGTTGAGTGTCGCCGCGCCAGGTATAGCCTTCGATTTTCAAATCGTAGTCGCCGGGGCCGAATGCCGACGAGTTCAGGTTGAGCCGCATTTCACCGTTCGAGTCGCGCCCAACGCGGCGGATTTGCATGATGTGTCCTTCAGTGACGCTGGTGATCGTCACGAGAAAAGTATTGTAACGGCCTTCCGTTAAATTGATGCGCAAGTCGATCAGCTCTGGCGAATCCGGCCAGCCGACGTTGACGGTCGCGCTGCTGGGCTGCGTGTCTTTGGGCGTGACTCGATATTCCCGCGTGCTACCTGGCGCGCGCAGCCGATAGACTTTCGCCGTTTTCTGCGCCGAGTTCAATTGCTTGCCGATCGAGTTGGCGTACATGATCGCACCGACGGCGGTGCCAATCGCCAATACCAGCATGATAGTGAGCGCTTTGATCCAGCGTCGCGCAGTCGGCTGAAGTGCGCCGAAACCGGCGGCGACGGGCGTATCGTCTTCGTCGTCGTCATCAAGTTGCGCCGCTTCGATGGCAGTGTTCGACGGCATGTTCGCCAAATCGCTGGCATCCAATTCCTCGCCGGGTTTGCGAATCATCTTCGCTTTGAGTCGAACCGGAATCGGTTGGCTCTTCACCCATTCGGGATTTTCGAGACAGTACTTTTCGAATTGCCGCGCTTCGCGAACCGTGAGGTCGCCGGACAAGTAACGCGCGACAATTTGTTGGCTCTCGATATAGGTGCGATCCATAGTGAGGCCGCTCTTCTAGGTGTTAACGTGTCGCTATCTTACCTGCAGTGGCAGCTACCTAACCGCCGCGCCGAACAACGACCCGATGAAATAAGTAATTGCACCCGCGCCGCCGCCGATCACAAGCATGCGCATCGCGCCATAGAGTGCGCTGCGGCCGCTGAATAGACTGAGCGTTCCGCCCACGGCGAGTAGGGCAATGCCTGCCAACGACGCCGATGCAAATAACGCGTGGGTTCCGATTGCGCCGGCAATGAAAGGCGCGAGCGGTACGAGGGCGCCCACTGCGAACGCGAGGAAGGAAAAAATTGCCGCGCCCCAAGGCGATCCGAGATCGTTTGGATTTAGCCCAAGTTCCTCGCGCGCCAACACATCGAGCGCTTGCGTGGGATTGCGCATCAGCTCGTGACTCAGTTCGCGCGCCCGATCGAGCGGCATGCCGCGCGCTTCGTAAATTAAAGCGAGTTCTTCGGCTTCTTCGTTTGGATACTCGTCGAGTTCGTCTTTTTCCAATCCGATTTGATATTCGTACATTTCACGTTGTGAACGTACTGAAGTATATTCACCCGCCGCCATCGACAACGCGCCCGCCAACAATCCGGCGATGCCGGTGGTGATCAGTAGTTCACTGCCGGTCGACGCACCGGCCACGCCCATCAGCAAACTGGTGTTCGAGACTAAACCATCGCTCACGCCGAACACAGCGGCGCGCAGATTGCCGCCGCCAAGTCCTTTGTGACGATGACCGATATCGCGCACGTTGGAAGGCATCGCGTGCGTTCCCGGCGGTGCGCCGGTCGTTTGTCCGTCATAAGCCGACAAGCCGCGAATTTTCATGGCGGCAAGTATCGAGCGCATATTGCGCGGACCCAGGCGATGCGCGAGTTTCGCGGTGATGCGGGCTCGTAGCGATGGCGAAAAGGAAGGCTCCGCTTGAGCCGTACTCCATTGCTTTGCTTGTCCGTCGGCCGCGTCGGCGAGCGACAAAAACAATTTTTTCATTCGCGGATCGAATTCGGCGGCGGCAACTTCGCGGTACAACCACGCCGATTGTTTTTCTTCCAGCCAACTCTCGTGGCCGCTCATAACGGGAAAGTCGCCAGGCAGTAGGGTCTAGGCTGTAGGTCGCGACAGATTTTAGGAAAGTCGTTGCGGACTATCGTCGCACGGTATTTTTCTGCGCTGCGCTTGCACCGCCATTGTGTAGCAGTTGCGATACCCGTCGCAACAACGCTACGTCCATACGCGACTTCTCGATGAAATCGACCGCGCCCAAACGCATTGCCTCGACCGCCAGCGGCACATCCGGTTCGTCGGCCAGGAGAATCACCGGCACGTTGCGATTCGCGTCGATTTCGGTAGTGCGTAGTTGTCGCAGCAATTCCAAGCCCGTCATGCCCGGCAGATGCGCATCCATCACAATGCACGCCGGTGCCACGCCCTTGCGCCGCAGATAGGTTTCGGCATTGTCGTGAAATTCTACCTTGGCATTTAACGCCGACAGCAGCGCACGCAACGTCTGCTGCACGGCAGGATCGGCGTCGATTACCGCAACTAAGGGCTGCATGCGATTCCTGAATCCATTGCGATCCGAGCGCTAAGTGGACCGGCAGTATCCTTGCTGGCTTGCGCGGACGAATAGTGGGATTTTTACTTAGGCGGCTGGGAAACATGCGAACTAAAGCTCGTCCACTTCGATCACCATGCGCACCAGGTGAGCAAGCGACGAGGCTTGCATTTTTTCCATCACTCGGGCGCGATGAATTTCCACGGTCCGCTGACTGAGATCGAGATCGCCCGCGATCACTTTGTTCGCTTTGCCATGGACCACAAGATTCATCACTTCACGTTCGCGCGGCGTCAGGGAGGCGAGGCGTTCGCGAATCGAGTTAAGTTCTTTCAACGCTTGTCGATTGGCCGCGTCTTTTTCCAATGCCTGATTGATGCGATCCAGCAGGTCTTGATCGCGAAACGGCTTTTGTATGAAGTCCATCGCGCCGGCTTGCATCGCTTCGACCGCCATCGGCACGTCGCCGTGACCGGTAATGAAAATAATCGGCATGATCGCGCGGCGCTCGACCAATTTGTCTTGCAGCTCGAGTCCCGACATCCCGGGCATGCGGATATCGAGAACCAGGCAACCGGGACGATCGTCGTGATAAGCGTCGAGAAAATCGAGCGCCGATGCGAACGTCTCAACGGGATGGCCCACCGAGCGCATCAAGAATTTGAGCGCATCCCGGACCGCGACATCGTCATCGACGATAAAGACAGCGGGCTTTTGCGGCAGTGTGTTGGACTTCATCGGTTACCTTATGCGTGTGTCGCGCGTCAGCGTTGGCTGGTCGGATATGGCTGCGGGTCGGAGTGGCGGCAAGATGTGAAACTTCAACGGCGTTGCCTTGCTATTGTCGCGGCACTGCCACCACACCGCAAACTTAATTTTGGTGCATGGCGGCGGGCAACGTGAACAGAAAGCATGCACCGCCCGCTTGGTTGTCGCGATACCACACCTTTCCGCCATGTGCGCGCACTATTGATTGACTGATGGCTAGGCCCAACCCCGTGCCGGACACCTTGGTCGTGAAGAAGGGATTGAACAGCGATTCGCGTGCCGAGATATCGACACCCGAGCCGCGGTCGCACACCATAAACTCAACGTCGCCGCGCTCGTTGCAGCGTGTGTGCAAATCGATTAGGCGTTGTTCATCGGGCAGATCGCTCATCGCGTCGATGCTATTGCGAATCAAGTTCAGTACGACCTGTTGAATCTGCACCCGATCGGCTTGCACGGTCGGTAAATTCTCGCCACGAGTGAGCGCAATCCGCACGTGATGATGCCGTATGTCGGTTTGCGCCAGCACCAGCAAATCGTCGAGTAACTGATTCGGGTCGAGCGGCTCGCGGCGCACCTCACGATTTTTGACGAACGATCGCAAGCGCTGAATTACGTCGCCGGCACGCAGTGCTTGGCTTTCGATTTGTGCAAGTCCTTCGGCGATATCGGTCATCGCCGCGTGACCGTCAGGCGGATTAGAGAACAAGCGCCGGCATGCTTGCGCATAGGTTGCGATGGCCGTGAGCGGTTGATTGATCTCATGCGCAATGCCGGTCGCCATCTCGCCCATGGTGGCAATGCGACCGAAATGCGTTAGTCGCTCGCGCATCTGTCGAGCTTCGTCTTCGGCGCGATGACGATCGGTAATGTCGCGAATAAAGCCGACATAACGTGTGGGGTGCGAGCCGTCTATTTCTCCGACGGCCAATTCGACGGCGAACGTGGTCCCATCGCGCCGTTGCGCCATGACTTCTCGTCCGATGCCGATGATGCGCGGTTCGTGCGTACGTTGGTAGCGTTCGAGATAGCCGTCGTGTTCGTCTCGATACGGTTGCGGCATCAGCATATTGATATTCTTGCCGAGCAGTTCTTCTTCGCTGTAGCCGAACAACCGTTCGCCGGCATGATTGACGAGTTCGATTCGGCCGCGATGATCGATGATGATAATAGTGGCGATTGCGGCGTCGAGCACTGCTTGATATTCGCGTTCGATGCGCATGGCGCGTTGTTCGGCGGATTCGTCGGTCGATTCGGTCATGTTGCTATTCTAGTTCAGTGATTTTAGTCCAAAAAGTCTGGCTCAAAAAGTCTAGTCAAGAGAGTCTCGTCCCGTGACTCGACCAGTGATGATGATGCCTGGGAAGTGCGGCAAGCACCGTCCAAATTCCGAAGGTCGCTAACAGGGCTGCCGCAATCCACTTCGTCTCGCGTCGTTTAAACAATCGCGCCAATTGTGTAGCCAACAGTGTACTGCCGAGCATCGAAGGCAGCGTGCCGAGTCCGAAGGCGATCATGATTAGCGCGCTTCGCAGTGCATGACCGCTGGCCGCCGCGTAGAGCAAAATCGAATAGACCAAACCGCACGGCAACCAACCCCACAACGCGCCCAAAAGCAACGTTTCGACGTTGCCGGCATTTGCTTTGGTGCGCGCGGCGATCGGAGCAAGAATCGACCATAGTTTTGCGCCAGCCTGTTCGAGCCAAGCGAACGCGTTCCAACTCAATGCGATGCGGATTGCGATTGCGATCGGAGTGATTCCCGCGATGACTCGTAGTGTCGACGCGAACGGGAATGCTACGCGGCGATAAGGCTTCGCTAAAATACGTGCGCATCCGGCGGGTATAGGTAAACTCCGATAGTGACAGCGAATACGCGTTCCGATTAGGCGCGGACAGCGAGTTGCGTGGTAATGTTCAATACGCAACTTATGGCATTTCCCTTAAGCGTCCTAATTCTACTTTGTCAGGTTGGGATCAAGCGATGCGGGGCAAGGCGCAGCGGCCTGAAAAAGCGCAGCGTACACGGCAGTACGTGAGTATTTTTCAGGCCGTTGCAACGCCGCACCGCGCGCTTCAGCGCAACCTGACAAAGTAGAAC
>JAYTQU010000131.1:0-3408 GCA_043746555.1 Pseudomonadota bacterium
GACCGATAACATGATGAGGCCGGGCACGATGAAGGTGCCGTAACTCACGCCGTCGATTTGAGTCATGCGCGATCCGATAGCCGAACCGAAGACCACGAAATAGAGCGACGCGGAAATGACCGGCGCGAGCAAGCTTTGCACCAATGTGCGAAACCAGCGCGCCAATTCGAACTTATAGATAGCGCCAAGCGCGTAAACGTTCATCGCTTTTGCCTCACTAAGCTAACGAAGATGTCCTCTAGAGAACTCTCGCTGGTATGCAAATCGCGGAACTCGATCTTGAGTTCGTTAAGTTGTTTTAGCAAATTCGCGATGCCTTGCGTTTCGATTTGAACATCGAAGGTGTAGATGAGTTGAGTGCCTTCGGAAGCCAATTCGATTTGACGACCGGCAAGCGCCGTCGGAATCTCGGCGAGTGGAGTGTGTAATTGCAGCGTGAGTTGCTTGCGTCCCATCTTGCGCATCAACGTGACTTTGTCTTCAACCAGAATGATCTCGCCCTTGCTGATGACGCCGACGCGATCGGCCATCTCTTCGGCTTCTTCGATGTAATGAGTGGTGAGAATGATGGTAACGCCGCTTTCGCGCAGTCGACGCACCATCTCCCACATATCGCGCCGCAGTTCCACATCGACACCGGCGGTCGGTTCGTCCAAAAACAATATCGTGGGCTCATGCGCAAGCGCTTTCGCGATCATCACTCGGCGTTTCATTCCGCCGGAAAGAGTCATGATCGGATCGTTGCGCTTATCCCATAACGACAGGTCCCTAACTCTACTTTGTCAGGTTGCGCTGAAGCGCGCGGTGCGGCGTTGCAACGGCCTGAAAAATACTCACGTACTGCCGTGTACGCTGCGCTTTTTCAGTCCGTTGCGCCTTGCCCCGCATCGCTTGATCCCAACCTGACAAGGTAGAACTAAGCACTTTTTCCAAATGCGCCGGGTTGGGTCCTTTGCCGAATAATCCACGACTGAATGCGAGCGCAGCCAACGGACTTTCGAACGCATTCGACGACAGCTCTTGCGGGACCAGCCCAATTAACAATCTCGCGGCGCGCCATGCGCGAATGATGTCGTGTCCGTCTGCGATGACGGTTCCGCCGGTGGGGTTCACGATTCCGCAAATTATGCTGATCAGTGTTGTCTTACCCGCACCGTTCGGTCCGAGCAACGCGAAAATTTCGCCGCGGCGAATTTCCAAGTCCACATTCTTCAGCGCTTGAAAGCCGCCGGCATAGGTCTTTACCAGGTTTGAGACGGAAATGATCGATTGCACGTGAGCTCCGGCGATGCAATTTAATTTTGGCTGACATTATAAAGAGCGGTGCACCGACAAAACTGAGGTTCGAAGAATATTGCACGCGTCCTAACCCCGATCGCCATCGCGTGGCGTTCCACGAGCACTGGTTGAATCACGAGGTGTGCTATGCGTTACTCAGTTCTTTCCATTGCCGCGGCTGTCATGCTCATCGTCGGCTCGAACGCTTTCGCAGCGCGCGTCGAACTGTACGATCGCGCCACGGGACAAACGCTTCCAACTTACTCCCACAGAGGTCGGCTATATGCAGCGGGCGAACCCGGGCACGAGTACGAAATTCGTATCCATAGCGATTCGTGGCAACGCTTACTGGCCGTGACAACCGTCGATGGCGTCAATGTCATTACCGGCGAGACAGGCGCGACCAATCAATCCGGGTACGTGCTCGATCCCTACGGCTACGCGCGCATCGAAGGCTGGCGCAAAAGCATGTCGCATAGCGCGGCGTTTTATTTTACGAAACTGCCGGATTCTTACGCGGCGCGCACCGGACGACCGGAGAATGTGGGTGTGATTGGCGTGGCGTTGTTTCGAGACCGTGCGCCCGTATCGCGTATCGAGCCCACCCCCTGTTGTAGCGGTTACGGATGATTGCAACGCGAAGACAATGCTGCGGCACGAGCCGGCGCACCTGCGCCCGCGCTTGAGGAGCGGGCAGCGGAATCGTTGAAAAAAAGCACGGAGTCGAAACTTGGCACCGGACACGGGCGCAATGAATATTCGGCGGCACAGTACACATCGTTCGAACGAGCATCGGAATCGCCCGATGAGACCATCGTCATTTACTACAACTCGCAACGGAATTTGCTGGCGCAAGGAATCATTCCATCGCAGCCGCGATTCGCCAATCGACCGCGGCCGTTTCCAGGGAGCTTCGTACCTGATCCTTAGGCGCAGTGACGTCCCTTGTTGAATAAACGGCACCTTCTCGAATAGCTCGCGCTCCGTGCCGCGCGGATGCCGGTCCAGACTTCACAGCGTCGCTGACACCTTTCCACGGCGTGGGTTCGAGCGGGCGGCATGAAGCGACGCGATGAAGTATCAGCGCCATCACGAGTGGGCGCATCGAGGCGTTAATGTCAACGCCAACGCACGGGTTACTTTTCCGCCAACACCACCACCGCATTGCGCGCCGATGAACAACGTAGCAAGGATATTCTCGCGCGCATTCCAGCCGGACGTTGGGGCAATCCAAGCGACCTTGGTGTAGCGGTAGTATTTCTTTCATCGGCCGCGAGCGATTACGTACACGGCACGATCATTCCGGTCGACGGTGGATAGTTAGCGCGGTAGAAATTGCTCGTCGATTCGTTTCTTTAAGGTTTGCCGGTTGCAATAGTTCACCGCAAACAGGAATTGTGTGTAACCATATCCCCGTGATCGTCGCCCAGTTCGGCCTAACGTCCGGGCCGCTAATGTCCAGTTCACTCACCTACATTCGGAGTAACCGCCATGAGTAAAGGTATGGATAAGAAGCGAGAAGACAAAAAGAAACCGGCCAAATCCCCGGACGAAAAACGTGCGGCCAAGAAGGCGAAGAAAGAAGCCCGAAAATCCGGTTCGTTCGGCTAGCGCCCCTTCGGTCGCCATCTAAAACACGATCGCGGTCTAAAATCCAAATTTGAGAGAGTGCATAAATTGGCAGCCCCCAACTACAAGCAGCAGAAGAAGCAACGCGAGGAAGCGCAGCGTAAACGCGCTGCGGAAAAGGAACAGCGTAAGGTTAGCCGCAAGGGCGGCGATCAGCCCGTGAGCGACAAACCGCCGCAGGGTTGAGTAGCACTGACGATAAGGCGACGTAATTGCACGTCGCGCTTAAAAGCCATCTTAAATGTAAATGTGGCGCGCTGCGCCAAGTCAAGTCGCGACCGATATTTTTTAGGCGACGCCGTCGCAATAGAAGATTACGCAAGAAGCGGAATACTTAAAATGTATGCGCTTGACGGCAAAGAGACTGTGTCGCCGGTACGCCGGTTGTTGTAACACGCCCATCGCCAATTCATTTTCATTGCCGTCGTACAAAGTGCCGTTCACCGGCGTTGTCCATAGCATCATGAACATTGCCGGCTACAACAATGACACGCGGCCAAG
>JAYTQU010000132.1:0-4886 GCA_043746555.1 Pseudomonadota bacterium
GCCAATCCTTTCTACCTGCTCGCACCGGCTTGGGCGTTACCGATGCTGATTGTGCTCGCCACTGCCGCAACGATCGTTGCATCGCAGGCTGTGATTTCCGGCGTTTTTTCAGTAACAAGTCAGGCCTTAAATCTCGGCTACCTGCCACGTATTCGCATTGTGCACTCCTCCGAAACCGAGATCGGTCAGGTTTACGTACCCTCAATTAACTGGATACTATTTGCAAGTACGGCGATGCTCGTGCTCGCATTCCGTAGTTCCGATGCGCTGGCGGGTGCCTACGGTATCGCTGTTTCAAGCACAATGTTGATGGCTGGAATCATGGTCGACATGCTCGCCTATATCGTCAAAAAAGAACGTCGGATACTGACCTCGTCGCTGCTCTTCACGATCACGCTGATCGACATCGCGTTTTTTTGCTCCAATTCATTGAAGTTCGCCGAAGGCGGCTGGCTACCGGTCGCGACCGCGCTGGTCGTCTATATGCTGATGGCGACTTGGCACGAAGGGCGACGCACGCTCAATTGGACTATCGCCCGCGAGCAGATCGGGACACGCGATTTTTTGACTTCGTTGACGAACAAACCTCCGCAACGAGTCGCCGGAACTGCCGTTTATTTGGCCAGCGAAGCGAGCACGATTCCTCGCGCGTTGACTCAAATGGTTCGATTCTATGGTGTGTTGCACGAGCGCAATATTCTGCTCACCTTCGTCAGCGCGGACGCGCCTCGCCTAACACCGGAAGAAAGAATATCGCTGGAAACTCTGGCGCCGGGACTGTATCGAGTTGTTGCGCGTTATGGATTCATGCAACAACCGACGGCGGTCGCCGCTCTCAAGGGCGCGGAGGATCTCGGCCTCGAGTACAAACCGACGGAAACAGTGTACGTCGTAGGACGCGAAACCGCGCTGGTCGTCTTTAGGAAAGGCATGTCGCGTTGGCGAAAACGTCTATTCGCCTTTATGAACCGCAATAGCGAAATGGCACCGATGCACTATGGCGTACCCATGCATCGTCTCATCGAAATCGGCAGCCAAACAGCGATTTGATTCGAGAACCGAAACTCAAGCGCGACGAATTAACTCGGCGTTTGGGTTTCCCGATACGACGTCGGCATAGGCCACGTCGACGTTTCCCGTAACAATCATTGCAATTGGGCGCAAGCCGCGACCATCATCCCGATCCTGGAAACCATGTTCTCCGACTCGAACAATGAAATAATGCGCGCTTACTCAACCGAATAAGTCATACGCGTTGGGTATACAGTGCGTTTGGCGGTCGATCGAAAAGTGGGTCGCTCGCATTCGCATCGCTTCGAATTCGGACCGACAAGCAGCGTACCGGCGGTGCGGCCATTAGCGGAGTAGTACATGAAGATCTCCATCAAAGAATACCGTGTCAAATCCGGGGTGAAAGCGCGTCTCAAAAAGCGCCCGACGCGCGGTACGGCTTTATACAAGTCGAAGCAGCAATACGAACAATTGCTAAGCAAGCATCGCGCCGAACTTCGCGATCTACAAAATCTTTTGTATGCCTCGGATCGTCACGCGTTGCTGCTTATTTTCCAGGCGATGGACGCCGCCGGTAAAGACGGCGTCATAAAACACGTGATGTCGGGCGTGAATCCGCAAGGCACTCAAGTTTTTAGTTTCAAACATCCAAGCGCCGAGGAACTCGATCACGATTTTTTATGGCGCACGTCGCGCAATTTACCGGAACGCGGCCGCATCGGCATCTTCAATCGCTCCTACTACGAAGAAGTCCTGATCGTGCGCGTGCATCCGGAAATTCTGCAAGGCGAACGTCTGCCTGAAGCAACACTCAAACACAATGGGAATCGGCACGACGGAATTTGGGAACAGCGTTATCGCTCGATCAACGATCTCGAACGGCACTTGCATCGCAACGGCACGCAAATCCTAAAATTCTTTTTGCATCTCTCCAAAGAGGAACAACGCAAACGCTTTCTAGCGCGCATCGATGATCCCAATAGGAATTGGAAGTTCAGCAACGCCGATGTCAACGAACGTCGCTACTGGCCGCAGTATATGGAAGCGTATGAAGCCTGCTTGAGCGCGACGAGCACCGACTATGCGCCGTGGTATGTCGTTCCGGCCGACAACAAGGAAAATGCGCGCTTGATTGTTTCGGCTATCGTGGTCGATGCATTGCGCGAATTGAAAATGTCGTATCCCAAAGCAGATGCCACTAGAGCCAAGGAGTTGCTCGCTATTCGCAAATTGCTAGCCCAACAGTAATCGCGCGTCGGTTTTGTTTGTCTATTTGTTGGTGCCGATAAACTCGTTGAAGCCGCGCAAGAAATCGCTGAGCTGAGTTTTCACTCCATCGTCGCTCAGTGCGCCGCTGGCGTCGAAAACCTTATCGGCATGCGAGACTTGCAGTCGCCCGCCGAACCAAGGGCGCGTACCCAAGGTTCGCAACACAGGAAGCCATGCCTGCTGCGAGAGAATGGTGCCGAAGCCGCCCGGACTTGCACCGATCACCGCTATTGGTCGGTTGGCCCAAACTTTTTTCACATCGGATGGCGGTCGTGTGAGCCAATCGATCGCATTCTTGAACACGCCGGGAATGGAGTTGTTGTACTCGGGCGTCACCAACAACAGTGCATCCGCTGCCACGATACGTGTCTTAAGGGCAGTCACAGCGGCAGGAATTCCTTCGCTCAATTCAAGATCGCCGTCGTACAAGGGAATGCCCTTGATCGACGCTACTTCAATCTGCGATCCGGCGGGCTGCAACGCGACCGCCGCCATCAACAATGCGGTGTTATAAGACTTGTCGCGCAGGCTGCCGGAGATGCCGAGAATCTTTATCATGACTAACTCCTAAATATCTACTCAGTCTTTCATTGCTCAAGTTTTGCAGTCATTGTGATTTTCGCATTCAACACTTTTGAAACCGGGCAGCCGACTTTCGCTTTATTGGCAATCTCGCCGAATTGCTGAGCAGTCACGCCGGGAACTTTCGCGATCACGTCGAGATGACTTGCGGTGATCGCAAATGCATCGCCGACTTTCTCGAAGGTGATTGCCGCGCGCGTTTCGATTTTTTCCGGCGTTAGTCCGGCTTGTCCCAGCATGGACGAGAGCGCCATGGAAAAGCATCCCGCATGTGCGGCACCGATGAGTTCTTCGGGATTAGTGCCGGGACCGCCTTCGAATCGAGACTTGAAACCATAGGGCGCTTCTTTCAGCACGCCGGTCTCTGTCGACATGGAGCCGTTACCTTCTTTCAGACTGCCCCGCCACACCGCCCACGCTTTCTTGATCATTGCAGCATCCTCCGACAACCCAACCAACCCAACTCACTCAGCTCAGCTCAGCTCAGTTCACTCACTCACTCAACGCGAACGCGTAGTGTATCGAGAAGGCAGCATTAGAGGGCAACTCGATATCAGTTGTCGATGTAATTCAGCGATCGGTTTTCAAGCAAAAAAATCCAAAGCGAGAACGATTTCACGGTGACCTTGTTTTCCGGCATTGGCGAGATGAGTATACTGGTGTTATATACAGTCTCGCAACCATCCTCATACTGCCCCATACCCCATGCCGTCTTCGGTCGAACCCATTTTCTCTCTCGCTGAACTCGCACAAGCCTGCCGTTTCGGTCGAGTGAACGACGTTTCGCGACCGGCCGCGCAGCGCACGGGCTTTAATGAATTGGATCGCGCGCTGCCGATCGGCGGTTGGCCCATCGGCGCGCTCACGGAAATCATGCCGCATACCGAAGGCATCGGCGAGTTACGACTCGTGATGCCGGCGCTAGCCGCACTGAGTCGAGAACAACGTTACGTGGCTTTCATCGCGCCACCTTATCTTCCCTACCCGCCCGCGCTGGTTCAGCAAGGAATAAAGCTCGAACAAATTGTGTTGATCGAAAAGCAAACGCTTGCCTCATCGTTATGGGCCGCAGAGCAGATGTTACGGTGTGCTGCTTTTGGCGCGGTGCTTATCTGGCCCGCCTCCATCGGCGATAAGGAATCGCGACGCTTACAACTCGCCGCGGAAGCGGGACAAACGCTCGCGATTATTTATCGCCCGCCCTCTGCCGCTCGCACCCATTCGCCGGCGGCCTTGCGTTTGTGTTTGCATCCCGACAAAACCGGATTGCGTATTGAAATCAAAAAATGTCGCGGCGGACACGCCGGACAAATCGTTCATTGCACCACGAGCTTGCTCGACGAAAGCGATGCGAACGGCGCGGACGACACTCCCATAAACCATTTAAACAATCGAGTTGCTTGAGCATGGATGCGCGTCATGCTGTGGTTATGCATTTGTTTCCCTCGCTTGCCTTTCGATGCTCTGTCACTGAATGACACCGAGTTGTCGGTCATCACGTTGAACAACGGACACGCGCGAAAAATCTTAGCAAGCAGCAAAGCGGCGGAACAACTTAACTTCACCGGCGGCACGGATTACGTCACGGCCTCCGCGCTGTGCGCCAATTTAATCGCCGTTGAACGTAACCCGAACGCGGAACGCAAAGCCCTTGAGCGATTAGCAGCATGGGCTTATCAATGGAGCAGTTCGGTCACGTTGCGCGCCGCCGATCCACAATCGCTCATCGAGCACTCGACGATTTGGTTGGAGATCGAAGCCAGCTTTCAATTATTCGGCGGCTGCGCGACATTACTAAAAACCATCGAGAGCGAATTAAAACAACTCAAGTACGACTATCGACTCGGCGTCGCGTGCTCGTTGGAAGGCGCTGCGCTATTGGCGCGCGCCAACAAGCGCGTCATCGCAAATACGCCGGGTAGTTTGCGACGACAACTCGCCGCATTGCCGGTCGCATTGCTCGCGCTCGACGCCACGGTGATCTTCGAAGCTCAACGCGCGGGAATACGCAGCATCCAAACGTT
>JAYTQU010000133.1:0-2106 GCA_043746555.1 Pseudomonadota bacterium
GACGTTTGCTGCTCGCAGGCGCGATTGTCGGCGCGATTGTGGTTGTATATGGAACCTATGAATGGGGTCGGTTCGACGGCGGCTTTAGAGTGTTTGTGATGGCGCAGGAGCGCCGCGATCACGCTGCGCAAATCAAAGCCCTGCAAGCCGAGAATACCGAGCTTCACAGTAAAGTGACCGACGTCGAGATGACGCATAGTGTCGAGAGTAAATCGTATTCGGAAGTCGCAACCAGCTTGCACGAATTGCAAGCACAAGTGCAGCGACAGCGCGAGGAGCTGGCGTTTTATCGCGGCATTGTTTCGCCGGAGGATGGCTTGGGCGGGCTGCGAATTCAACGTTTAGACGTGTTGAGCGGCGGTGCCGAGCGCCACTATAAACTGCGATTGGTTTTAATGCAGTCCATGCGTCAGGACGCAACGGTCTCGGGATCGTTCACCGTGGAGCTGGAAGGCGCGCGCGATAAGCAGCCGGTGCGCATCGGGCTGGCGGAAGTAGGCGGGCAAGCGCGCGATGCAGGCGCAGTACCATTCTCGTTTCGTTATTTTCAAAGCATCGAACGCGAGATCACCTTGCCGGAAGGCTTTGAGCCGTCCGCAATCGATGTCGAAGTGCGAACGGCGCGGCAGACTCCGCTGCGGCAATCGTTTCCTTGGCAAGTCATCACTACCGGATAACTTTAAGTATGTTTAATCGCAACAAGTCCAAGACCCACCGTATCGACACACTGGTTGGGCCGTCAACACGAATCATTGGCGACGTACATTTCACCGGCGGATTTCATGTCGATGGCTTCGTCAAAGGCAACGTCGACGCGCCTGGCGACTCCGGCTCGACGCTGAGCATCAGTGACGGCGGCGTCGTCGAAGGGTCGGTGGCTGTGCCCAACGTCGTACTGAGCGGCACCGTGAAGGGTGACATTCTTGCGCATGTGCGGCTCGAATTGGGTGCGACGGCGAGAGTCGAAGGTAACGTCTACTACGGCTTGATCGAAATGGCGATCGGCGCCGAAATTAACGGAAAATTGGTACATGAGCCGCCGCAGGAGTCGGGGAAAAAGGGCGCGAAGGCGCAGGTGGACCCCACCATCGTGGCCGCGACCGAAGCGCAAGCTCCAGGGTCTGACTTAAAACCCGGCGCCGCGTTGTAATGACGTAATTGCCAACTTCGGTCTTGATCTATCGATAGTTCGACCCCACACTGCCCCCATGGCCACCGAACACACGCACGAGATTTCTGCGCCCACTGGCGCACCTTCGCTTCTCTTCACCGATGCCGCCGCAGGCAAGGTAGCGGAGCTAATTCGCGAGGAGTCGAATCCCAATCTTAAGTTGCGCGTTTTCGTGCAAGGCGGCGGCTGCTCGGGATTTCAATACGGCTTTACATTCGATGAGAACATCGAAGAAGGCGACACGCAAGTAAGCAACGCCGGCGTCACTTTGCTCATTGACCCGATGAGTGTGCAATACCTCACCGGCGCCGAAATCGATTATCGCGAAGATCTCGAAGGCGCGCAGTTCGTCATCCGCAATCCTAACGCCACGACGACTTGCGGCTGCGGATCGTCATTCTCGGCGTAGACTCTTGATCTACTGATCTCGCGCTGCGTCCGCAGCACCCATTACCCGAAATTGATCTTCGCTTCCAAGTTGGTGCGCGAATCGGCGTAGGCAAGGGCGTCTTGTAGCGTGATGCGGCCTTGCTGGTAGAGCTGATACAACGCGGTGTCGAAGTGCTGCATACCACGTTCGCTGCTGGTACGCAGCGCTTCCTTCGCGCCCATCACGTCGCCTTTCTTGATCAGGTCCTGCACGTGTGGCGTATTCATCAAAATTTCGACGGCCGCAACGCGACGTTTATTCTTACCGGGAACCAAGCGCTGCGCGAGGACTGCTCGTAGGTATTGCGACAAGTCTAAGAAAACTTGCGTGTGTTGATCGCGCGGAAACATGTTGATGATGCGATCGAGCGTTTCCGCCGAATTGTTCGCGTGCAAGGTCGCGAGCACCAAGTGTCCCGTGCCGGCGAGCATGAGCGCCGAGTCCATCGTTTCGCGATCGCGAATTTCACCGATGAGCAATACATCGGGCGCGGCGCGCATCGCGC
>JAYTQU010000134.1:0-22533 GCA_043746555.1 Pseudomonadota bacterium
AACGGATTGCGGCCGCTTTAAGTCACTCGTGCTTTATCTATAGCGGGCAACACTTCGTGAAAATATGGAAATTCCGCGCTCGTGCAATCTCCCTATTTAGTAGAACGTAACACTGGTTTCAATATTTCCTCGGCTTGAGTGAAAAGCGCGGGGTCGACAACCAATTCCGACGCTTTGACGTTCTCTTCAAGCTGCTCAGGTCGACTCGCGCCAACAATCGCCGCAGCGACATTCGGTTCGCGCAAAATCCAGGCTAGCGCAAATTGACTTAAGCTCGCGCCCGCTTGTTGCGCGAGCGGTTTTAGTTTCTGCACTGCTTCGAGAATGTACGGCTTTAACCAATTGCCGATGAATCCGTTCATCGCCTCGCTGCTCGCGCGCGTGTTCGGCGGCGCTACCGCACCCGGAAAATATTTTCCCGACAGCACACCCTGCGCGAGCGGCGACCATACGATTTGGGAAACGCCGTGCTCTTTGCAATACGGAATCACCTTCTGTTCCGGTCTGCGCCACAGCATCGAGTATTCGGGCTGGCTCGACACAAAGCGTTCAACGTTCGGCATCGCGAAGGCATCGACGATGCGCTGCGGCGGCCATTCGCTAAAACCGATGTAGCGGACCTTCCCTTGTTTAACAACCTCGGTGAGCGCTTGCATCGTTTCTTCGAGCGGCGTATCCACATCGTAGCGATGGCATTGATAGAGGTCGACATAGTCGGTACGCAATCGTTTGAGCGACGCATCGAGTTGTTTGAATATCTGCGCACGCGATAGACCTCTATCGGTATCGCTCATCGGCCCAAATAATTTTGTCGCTAAGATATAGCTCTTGCGCGGCACGTCGGCGAGCGTCTCTCCCAAAAATGTTTCGGCCGCACCTCGACCGTAAACGTTCGCCGTATCGATTAAATTAATTCCCAATTCCAATGCGCGCTTTACACATGCTTGCGCTTTGTCGCGCTCGACGCCAACTCCATAGGTGAGCCAGGAACCGATAGCGATTTCGGATACTTTAAGATCGCTGGCGCCGAGTTGACGGTATTTCATGGCGGTTACCTCTGAGCATTCGATAGAAACAAAACCAGTGCGACCGGACTAAACGCACCGCGTAAGCGATTCCAACGTGCGAGCAACGCCGCGATCGCTTGTACATGTTGATCGATCGACAAAGCCGGCAATCGATTGTCGATGGGCACGATCGCTTCCGATAGCTGGGGCAAAGAAACAATCGCC
Source organism: Pseudomonadota bacterium (assembly GCA_043746555.1). Lineage (GTDB taxonomy): Bacteria > Pseudomonadota > Gammaproteobacteria > Steroidobacterales > Steroidobacteraceae > CAZQYC01. Next base: position 1,233 of record JAYTQU010000134.1, read on the forward strand.
ATGGGTACTCCGAGCCGGCGTCCGTTCATCATAGACCAGGATTCAAGCCAAGCGCATTTCGCGGATCGTATGAGACTAACTCAATGCGTTTAGCACCGATGCATGCAACTTGCCGTTACTCGCCAGCACCGTCGTAGTCTCAAGCCCAATGGGCTTGCCATCGAGTTGAGTAAACTTCCCACCCGCCGCTTCTACAATCACTGCAAGCGCGGCAATATCCAGAATATTCACGTCGGATTCGATCACCACATCGATCTTTCCAGATGCGAGCAGGTGATAGTGCAGAAAGTCGCCGTAACCGCGAATGCGATGCGCACGTGCAATGAGTGCGCCGTACTTTGACCACTCGTCGCTTAGCGCCAGAGTCTTAAGGTTGCCCGCAGAGATCGCTGCGTCTTCAATCGTTTCGATATCGCTGACTTTGATCGGCATATCGTTAAGCCACGCACCAAGGCTGTAGGCTGTGGGCTGTGGGCTGTAGCCAGAAACGGGGTGAGGCAGCTGCGCGCAAGCAATTTCTCCATTCATTCCGTACTGGGGCGCGCTTGAAACGCCGACGATCAACTTGCCGTTGTGCATCAACGCGATCTGTGTCGAGAACATCGGATATTCCCGAACGAAGGCTTTTGTGCCATCGATGGGATCAACGAGCCAAAGATATTCGTTATCGATGCCGCTGCTGCCGGTTTCTTCGCCATAAAAGCCGTGACTGGGAAATTTCTCTGCAATGATCTTACGAATCGTCTGTTCGGTTTCGACATCCGCCTGAGTGACGGGAGACTTATCCGCCTTTACCTTAACGGCGAGATTTTTTTGATAATAGCGGCGAATCACGTCGGCCGCCGCGCGGGCGGCGTCGAGAGCAGTGGTCAGAAAAGGCGAATGCATGCGTGTTTACAACCAACTGTGTGACGTGTTGCTAGAGATCTTCTGGCTTCAAGCCGGTGTGTTGCGCCAAACGCGCAGGCATCTTCGGTCGTATCTCGTCGCCATCATGAAACGCGACCACTACGTCGGGCCAATCGTTGCGCGTTAATGTTTTATGCGAACCCGATTGGCGTTTGACTGTCCAGCCGATACGTTGCACGGCTGAGAGAACGCGTTTGGCCTTGGAGGAAGGCCAGTGACTCATGCAGCAGCAATCGAAATCGAACCCGAATGCGCAACGCCCTCGCTATGTTCGAAACGTTCTGCTAAAGCTCGCATCGCCAACGCCTCCGTTCGCCGCAACGCGCCTTCGCGCGTCGCACCGTAAGCAAACGCGCCCGGCAGTTCCGGGACTTCCGCTATCCAACGGCCATCGACTTCTTGCTCTGCTTCAAGACTGAATTTCACGACGCGCCTCTTTGGATAAGTTGCCACTGCGGACGGTCTTCATTCTACTCAAGGTGAGTGTTCATGCCTATCTCAACGGCTCAATCGCATCAGTTTCGGTGTCGATCACGACAATCGTCACGGCGCTAATCGCCTACCGGGCCGACAGCGCGATTCTTGACATCGCTCAGTTCACCCCCTAACGTGCGCGCTCCCTCAGAGCCGGTGAAAGAATCAAAATCCACGCGACCGACGCACCGATCAACTGCTGTTGCGTCGGGCACAGCGCAGCGTCACTACTGGTTATTCGCAAACATTCGGCGATCTCGAAGTCGGGCTTGATGCGTTCTACTCGGGGCCACGCATGGACTTTGGCTTCCCCACCAATGTCGAACTGCATTCCTATGTGCTCGCCAACCTGCACGCACGCTACGCAATTACGAATCTGCTGTCTTTGTTGGTGCAAATCGACAATCTCACCAACACGCATTACGAATTGGCCGGCGGCTACAACACCGCGGACCGTAGCGGTATGATCGCGCTGCGTTGGTCGCGAATCGCCTAAGATGGGCTAGCGAAGCGCGAGGTCGTGGGTGCGTGAATTCGTGAGCGGGTCGGAGCCGGTTTCGCGGACCCGTTGCAATCCCCCTAAAACCATTTCACTATCTGACACTCTTACGACCTCACCATTTCGCCATCTCGCGGTCTTCGGCCCATGCCACGTCTCACCAAAATATACACTCGTACCGGCGACGACGGCACAACAGGATTGGGCGACGGCGCGCGCGTGCCGAAAGAGCACGCGCGCGTCGAAGCGTATGGCACCGTCGATGAAGCCAATAGCGCGATTGGCGTTGTACTCGCGGCAGCAGCGCTTCCGAGCGACGTCGCCAAACTACTTCTTGAGATTCAACACGACTTGTTTGATCTCGGCGGCGAACTCGCCACGCCAGGCATGAAGCTCATCAAAGCCGAACACACCGAACGACTCGAACAAGCGATCGATCGTTACAATGCCAACCTGCCGACGCTTAAAGAGTTCATATTGCCGAGCGGCGGACCCGCAACAGCGACGTGCCATCTCGCGCGAACGATAGTTAGGCGAGCCGAACGCGGCGTCTGGGCGCTATATCGCGTAGAAACCGTTTCTCCCGAAGTACCACGCTATCTAAATCGTCTCTCGGATTTGTTGTTTGTGATAGCGCGCGTATTGGCGCGTCATGAGAACGGCGCGGAAGTGATGTGGAAGCGCGGCAAGTAAGCGAATACGACTTGCTGTTTTTTCCTGAAACACTCATCGCTCGGTAACTTCACGCCTCGATCAGTCCCAAACGCAGCGCGAGCAATGTCAGCTCGGATTGATTGGTCGCGTTGAGTTTTTGTTTGATGTTGTAGAGATGCGTGCCGGCCGTGGAAGCCGAGACGTTTAACTCTTTTGCAATACGCTCAACCGTCGCGCCTTTGGCTAAACGGATGAAGACTTCGAATTCGCGCTCGGAGAGGCGATCGACTGCCGAATCGTTGTCGCCATCGATACCTGCTAAAGCGATTTCATGAGCGAGCTTTGCATCCAAGTAGCGATTGCCCGCCGCCACCGCGCGCACGGCTTCGAGCAATACTTCTGGCGCACTGCGCTTGGAGAGAAATCCGAGCGCCCCTTGGCGCATTGCGCGACGTGCGTGAATGGGATCGTCCTGCGCCGACAATGCAAGAATTCGCGCCTTCGACTCTCTAAGTTTAATGCGACGTAGCGCCTCCAATCCTCCCATCCCCGGCATGGAAATATCCATCACCACAACATCAACTTCCGATGCGGCGAATTGCCGACACGCCGCCTCGCCACTGTCCGCTTCGGCAACCACCGTAACATCAGGAGCCGTTTGCAAAAGCAATCGAAATCCAACACGAACGACGGCATGGTCGTCCACCAACATCACACGAATCATCGACCCGACTCCAGCGGAATCTCCGCGATCACTTCGACGCCGCTCGTGTCGCGATTGCTTACCTGCAAACGCCCATGCAGGTTGGCTACGCGATCTTGCAAACCGCGCAGCCCGAACCGGCCAGGGCGCGACCAATCCATCGGCAGGCCAACACCATCGTCGGCGACTCGCACGCGCGCAAGTTTGTCGTCGCATTCCACGGTCACTTCGACGTGCGCAGGTTTTCCGTGTCGCAGCGCGTTGATGAGCGCTTCTTGCACGACGCGATAAATAGTCAACGCCACCGTCGGGCCGAGCGACATGGATAAATCTTGCCGCAGAGACAACTTAAGCGCCGGATGCCGTTGCTGCCAGTCGTTGACGAATGTCTGCAACGTCGCGCCCAAGCCCAATGTGTCGAGCGACAGTGGCGTGAGACGCGGAATCAAGCTATGCATGGCGTCGTAGAGTCGCGCCGCTTCCGACGAAATCAGTTGTGCCGCTTCGCCGACCGACGATGCATGCGATGACGGTTCGGTTTGTGCGGCAATCGAATTCGCCAGACTACGAATCGCGGTCACCGACTGCGCAAACTCATCGTGCAACTCGCGCGCGATCATGCGCCGTTCCTCTTCGAGACGTTGCTCGATCAGCAGCGCAAACTCGCTGCGCTCCTCCAAGCGCGCTTGCGCTTCCCGCGCTTGCCGCTCGACATGAACTTTTTCTTCGAGCGCCAACGCCATGTCGTTAAATGCTTCGCCGATCGCTCTTGATTCCTCGCCCGGTAAGGTCGGCAGTCGAAAGGTCAGTTCGCCATGGCGCAGTCGCGCAAGACCCGCGGCAATCACCGGCAAAGGCGCCAACGCGCGGTTCACTAACCAAAATACCAATCCATTAAACATCAGCAACAGCGCCACGCCCACCGTCAACAAACGAGCGATGTCGTCCCAAGCATCCAATATCGATCGCGAGGCATCGGCCGTGACGATCAGACGCCGATCGTCAGCTAGCGCAAACGTTCGTGTCAGGGAGTCCGGTAATAGTAGCGTCGCGAACCAGTGTGGCGCATTCCTTCCAACTTTGTACGTCGATGGCGGCGAGCGATACAAGTCCCGACCGTCGGCCGCGAGTAGTTCGATATCGTTGGCGCGCACGCGCCCAAGAGACTGCAAATAGCGAAGTAACGATGGCGATTCCGCAGTCGCATAGCTTTGCGCGACATGACCCAGCAATTGCGATGCGACGATGTTGGAGGCAAATATTTCCTCGTGCACTGCGCGGCGCATGGCGTCGAGCTGCGCCAGCACGCCCAAACTCAGGAATGCGACGCCGAGGAACGCGACGATCAAGTTAACGTGTGTGCGCAGTTTCAAAGCGAGTTACCCAATTCAAACGACGGGAAAGTGTGCACGAGAGGTGCCGACGCCGTCCAACCCAGGCCATTTTTCATGAAAATCATGAGTGCAATTTCATGACTTTTGGCTGTCGGCAAAGCCCTGCCACTGAGAGGATGAGCCGCAACGCGACATTTCGTTGCGGCCTAATCGGGAGCTCAACATGATTTGGGAAACACCTACCGCCGTCGACCTTCGGTTCGGCATGGAAATCACGATGTATATCGCGCGGCGATAGCGCGAAAAGCGGCATCAACTGTTGGTCGAAGCCCGCGATAGCGGGCTTCTCTATATATCGGGCTTCTCTATATATATAGACAACTAAGCATGGCCGAGACCTTGTGCGAATTAGAATTCTAGGTTCCGCGGCGGGCGGCGGATTTCCACAGTGGAATTGCAATTGCCAAAATTGTCGCGGCTTGCGCGCCGGCACGCTGCGCGCGCAAGCGCGAACCCAATCGTCCATCGCCGTGAGCGGCGATGATCCAACGGCTTGGGCGCTGATCAATGCATCGCCGGACATCCTAAAGCAGTTGGCCGACAACTCTGTACTGCAACCCGCTCGTGTGATTCGCGATACAGCACTCGCCGCAGTCGTGCTCACCGATGCACAGATCGATCACACCACGGGACTATACATGCTGCGCGAATCCACACGCGCATTACCTTTATGGTGTACCGATAGCGTTTACGACGACCTCACGCGCGGTAATCCCATCTTGTCGTTGTTGGCGCATTACTGCGGCGTAGAACATCGCCGCGTCGCGCTCGATGGCAAAGCGTTTCGCATCGACGGGGTCGATGGGATGGAATTCACCGCCATGCCTCTTCGTAGTAAACCGCCGCCCTTCTCGCCCAATCGCGACCAGCCGAAAATCGGCGACAACATTGCATTGCGAATGGTTTGCACACATACCGGCGGAAGCGCGCTCTATGCACCGGGACTGGGCGCGATGAATGAACAACTTTGGCAGCAAATTCACATGGCTGATTGCGTGCTCATAGACGGCACGTTCTGGACCGACGATGAGATGATTCGTTTGGGGTTGTCGAAAAAAACGGCGCGCGACATCGGTCATCTACCGATTTCCGGACGCGAGGGTATGATCGACTGGCTTACTCGCTTGCGCGCCGGCGCGCGCAGGATCCTCATTCATATCAATAACACCAATCCGATCCTGGACGAGGACTCGGCGGAACGCGCGCAACTCAATCGTCTCGGAATCGAGATTGCTTTCGACGGCATGGAGATCGAACTGTGAACGCAGCCTTGAATCGAGCAGCGTGGAGCAAGGAAGAATTCGAACAACGGTTGCGTGCGCAAGGCCAGGCGTATCACATCCATCATCCGTTCAACGTCATGCTGAACACGGGCAGGGCAAGCAACGAGCAAATCCAGGGTTGGGTGGCGAATCGTTTTTACTATCAAATTAACATTCCCATCAAAGATGCGGCGATCATCGCCAACTGCCCCGATCGGGAAGTGCGTCGTCATTGGGTGCAACGCATCCTCGATCACGATGGCTACGCACAAGAACCCGGCGGCATAGACGCGTGGCTCAAGCTTGCAGAGGCCGTTGGGTTGACGCGCGAACACGTCGAGAGCTTGCACGATGTTGTGCCCGGCGTGCGTTTCGCTGTCGATGCGTATGTCAACTTCGCACGCCGTGCCCCGTGGCAAGAAGCCGTGTGCTCATCGCTCACGGAGTTGTTTGCATCCGCAATTCACCAACAACGCTTGTCGACTTGGCCCGAGCACTACCCTTGGATTGATCTTGCGGGCCTGCAGTATTTTCAAGGCCGCGTTGGCTTAGCACGCCGCGATGTTGAACATGGATTGGCGACTACGCTCGACTACTTTAGGACGCCAGCCCAACAACAACGCGCACTGGATATTCTGAAATTTAAGCTCGATATCCTGTGGTCGATGAATGACGCGATGGCGACACGCTACGGAGCCGCGACGTGAGCGAACGACCGACCTTGGCAAGTCGCTTTCGACTGCAATTCGAACCCGTACAAAATGCGCATGTGCTGCTATATCCGGAAGGCATGATCAAACTTAACCGGAGCGCCTATGAGATTTTGCAACGTTGCGATGGCCAACGAAACATTGCGGAATTGGTGACGGAGTTGGAACTCGCGTTCGACAAACCTGGCTTGACCCGAGAGGTAAATCAATTTATCGCCGCGGCGACAACCAACGGCTGGCTCAACCCATGACCACTCCAGGTCCACCACTCTGGTTGTTACTCGAACTCACATATCGATGTCCGCTGCATTGCGTGTTCTGCTACAACCCCGTCGACATGTCGCCAGCGGAACAAGAACTCACAACCGCCGATTGGCTGCGAGTGTTGCGTGAAGCTCGTGCACTAGGCGCCGTGCAATTGGGGTTATCGGGCGGCGAGCCGATGCTGCGCGACGATCTTGAAGAAATTACGGCCGAAGCGCATCGACTGGGGTATTACATCAACTTGATCACTTCCGGAGTTGGTCTTAACGAGAAGCGCATACGAGCACTGAAGCATGCGGGACTCGATCACATTCAACTATCGTTTCAAGATTCCACGCGCGCGATGAACGATTTTCTTTCGCACACGAGAACATTCGAACTGAAATCCCGCATAGCGAAGTCGATCAAGTCTCATCACTATCCTATGGTGATCAACTGCGTTTTACATCGCCTCAACATCGACCATCTCGACGCAATTATTCAAATGGCGGCCGATCTTGGCGCGGAATATTTGGAACTCGCGAACACGCAATACTATTCGTGGGCGCATTTGAATCGCGAGCAACTGCTGCCCTCGCGAGCGCAACTTCAAACGGCGGAGCGAACAACCAACGAATGGCGCGAGCGACTTGGCAATCGCATGAAGATTTTCTTTGTCGTCCCAGACTACTACGAAACGCGCCCCAAGAAATGCGTCAATGGCTGGGGCTCGACGTTGATGGTCGTTACTCCCGACGGCGCCGCGCTGCCTTGTCACACGGCGAAGATTGTTCCCGGCATCGAGTTCCCCAGCGTTCGTGAATACTCCATCCGCGATATTTGGATTCGGTCCGATGCGTTCAATCGTTTTCGCGGCACGGCTTGGATGAAGGAACCGTGCGCAAGTTGCGAGGAGCGCGAGAAGGATTTAGGCGGATGTCGTTGTCAAGCGTTCATGTTGGCGGGTGACGCAGCGCTCGCAGATCCCGTCTGCGACAAAAGTCCGCATCATTCCATCGTCACTCAAGCCGTCGCAAGGGCGCAAGTCATGACACCGGCGGAGCAACCGCTAATTTTCCGAGAATCGAAAATCTCGCGCGCCCTAAGTTTGCGCTCCCATAAGAGTTTTTAACTTCCGCCATTCGAATGCCGGTCCAGGATCGGTTTTTCTCCCCGGAGCGATATCGCCGTGACCGACTACGCGTTCGCGAGAAAGCGATGGATAGGCTTTGCATAGCGCATTAATTGTCGCGGACAGCACATCGTATTGAACCGCCTCGTAGGGAATGTCGTCCGCGCCTTCGAGTTCAATGCCGATGGAGAAATCGTTGCAGCGTTCGCGATCGCAGTAGTTTGACTTACCGGCGTGCCAAGCTCTTTGATTGAACGACACGAATTGCACTAGCTCGCCGTCGCGACGGATGAGAAGGTGCGTGGAGGCAATTAATCCCTCGATCGATTTGAAGTAGGGATGTTGTTCCCACGGCAGTCGATTCAGGAACAGCGCCTCGATCCAGGGACCGCCGAACTCGTTTGGCGGCAAGCAGATGCCATGCACGACAATCAAATCCGGAACAACGCCATCGGGCCGTGCGTCGAAATTCGGCGATGCGACCTGCCGGGCTGAGGCGACGAGTCCGGTCGATGCATCGATAGAGAGCGGCGTTGACATGTGCGCATTATAACGTGACGCGCGAAAAGACGAGACGAGAGATGCGAGACAAGTCAGAATGACGGGCAATTCGTATCCCGAGTCTCGTGTCCCGCGTCTCAACTTTGATCATGCGCCTCAATCGAATCTACACGCCTAGTTCGTTGGTCACCGGTGCCGACATTGCACTGACTGCGTCCGGAGCGAACCATGTTGCCCGCGTATTGCGTTCGCGAGTCGGCGATGTCATCGGCATCTTCGACGGAGAAGGACACGAGTTTTGCGCCATCATCGCTAGCATCAAAGGACAGCAGGTTGTCGTCAACATCGGCAAGCACGTGGAGACTACGAACGAATCGCCGCTGCGCATCACGTTGCTACAAGGCGTCTCGCGCGGCGAACGCATGGACCTCGTCGTGCAGAAAGCGACCGAACTCGGCGTCGCGTCGATTGTTCCCGTCATCACCGATCGCAGCGTCGTCAAACTCGATCGCGATCAAATTACTAAGAAGCAACAGCACTGGCTGAATATCGCCATCGGCGCTTGCGAACAATCGGGTCGCGCTCGCCTTCCGTCGGTCGCCGCGCCGATTTCGCTATCGAAGTATCTGGAGAGCGGAAATAAAAAGGCTCCCCAATTCGAAGGCCATTTCGAGCGCGTCATCAGATTGGTGCTCGATCCTTGCGCATCCCGCTCACTGAGCGCGCTCGCGGCGGACAAGAAATCTGGAAATGGAGAGCCTCCCCATTTCGAACTCCATTTCGAACTATTGATCGGTCCAGAGGGAGGCTTGGACGACGACGAAGTTGCCGCGGCAAACAGAGCCGGATTCGCTTCCGTTTCTCTAGGCCCACGAATTTTGCGTACAGAAACGGCTGCAATCGCAGCGCTCTCGGTGTTGCAAGCGAAATGGGGGGACTTGCTGTAAGAGGTGGATCAATTGGCTACTGGTCATCTGGCGACTAGCCAAAACCAATCGGCTGTATGTGTTCTCTGGCCAGCTTGCCGGCCGCCAATTAACCAGTCGGCGGTTACTTCACGCCGCTCGTGATTCTTCGCTGATCAATTGTTCGACGCGTTCGAGGTCGGGCACGACGGGCGATTCGTTGAGCATGCGCACGCGGCAGATAATGGGGCTGCGTTCGCTAAAGGAGTGATTGGGATCGGCCTTCACCACATCGGGATTCGCTCGCACCAGCTGCGGAAAACCTTGCGTGACGACTCCGAAGTAACCGCCAGTCAATTCCGTGCCGATCGCGACAAACACCGCGATGCGAGTTCGGCCGCCGGGCGCCGGCATCGCCTGTCCGCACATCGCCTCGAATGAAATCACCGGCACCGGACGTCCATTCCACTGGATCGTGCCGAGATGCCATGCCGGCACACCGTCAATTTTCTCAGGTTCTTGCCATACGATGACTTCGGCAACGGTAATGCGCGGCACAATCAAACGCTCATCGGCGAGCGGCACCAAGAGTCCATAGAGTTCATCCGAATAAGTTTCTTGCACGGCAATTCTCCGCCAGTCGCGTTTCGCTATTTGCCCGCTTTGGCTTGCTTACGACGCCGAGCGTCAACCAATGGCTCAATCGCATCGAGCAATTGATTCTCTTGATACGGCTTGCCGAGATAATCGTTGACGCCCAGCTCGATGGCGCGGGCACGATGCTTTTCACCAACGCGCGATGTAATCATGATGATGGGAATGCCCGTCATGCGCTCATCGTTGCGCATCTGGCCGGCGAGTTCATAGCCGTCCATGCGCGGCATTTCAATATCGAGCAGAACGATATCCGGTAGATGTTCTTGCATTACTTCCAGCGCTTCGACGCCGTCCTTTGCGGTCATTACTCTCATACCGTTGCGCTCCAGCAAGCGTTGCGTCACGCGACGTACGGTAATCGAATCGTCCACCACTAATGCGACAGTGCGACGATCTTCAAGCGGCGCGGTGACGCTCGCGCCGGTGCGCCATTCGGAACGCACGAGTGCGCCCATGTCGAGAATCACGACGATGCGTCCGTCGCCGAGAATTGTCGCGCCGGCAATGCCGCGCAAACTGGCGACTTGCGGTCCAACCGACTTCACCACGATTTCGCGGTTGCCAACCAATTCGTCAACCACCAATCCGGTGGAGTGCTCGCCCGCGCGAATGAGCATGACGGGAATCGCCACATCGGCATCCGGCAGCGTTGCCGGCGGCGCGCCGATGAAACTGCCGAGATGCTGAAAGCGATAAATCTGATTGCCGTAACTGTAGGTCGGCATGTCCTCAGTCAAATGTTTGATCACTTGAGCGCGATCGACTCGCGCCACGCCTTCGACGGTCGCAAGCGGCAGAGCATATTGCTCTTCTCCGACACGCACGATCAGCGCTTGACTAATCGCCAAGGTGAACGGTAAGCGAATCGTAAATCGCACACCGTGACCGGGTGTCGATGCGGTAAACAATGCGCCGCCGAGTTTCTTGATCTCGGCGACGACCACATCCATACCGACACCTCGGCCCGCATGCTGCGTCACCGAACTTGCGGTTGAGAATCCGGGTTCAAGCACTAGTTGCAGCGCTTCTTCGTCGGTCAATTTGCGGCCGGCTTTTAACAGGCCGCGCTGCGCCGCGCGTTCGCGTACGGCCTTCACATCGATGCCACGTCCGTCGTCTTCGACAACGATCACCATTTCAGAGCCTTCGCGATGCAATCCAATCTTGATCGTGCCGGTTTGGGGTTTGCCCGCCGCAAGTCGATCGACCGGCGTTTCGATACCGTGCACCACCGCATTGCGTAGCATGTGTTCGAACGGCGGCAACATCCGCTCCAATACCTGCCGATCCAATTCGCCGGATGCGCCACTTACGACGAGATCGGCTCGCTTACCGGTTTCGGTCGCCACTTGACGCACGATGCGACTAAGGCGTTGCACATGGCGTTGAAACGGCACCATGCGCGTCTTCATCAATCCGTTCTGCACTTCGGTGACGACGCGCGATTGTTGCATCAATAAATTTTGCGCTTCGCGCGCCATGCTGCCGAGCAATCCTTCGATGCTGGCCACGTCGCTAACCGATTCGGCGAGTGCGCGCGAAAACTGTTGAATGCTGGAATAGCGATCGAGCTCAAGCGGATCGAAATCGGCGCGGCCGGATTTTTCGTCCTGATGGCGGTGCAAAATTTGCGCTTCGGTTTCCAATTCCAATTTGCGCAATTGATCCTTAAGGCGCGTCACGGTGCGATTGAGTTCGGCCAAGTTGAACTCGATGGAATTGACTTGCTGTTCCAAGCGTGAGCGAAAAATACTGACTTCGCCCGCATTATTGAGCAACGTATCGAGTAGCTCGGCATCGACACGTGTCGTTTCCTGACGCTCATGCTGCACTTGTTCGCGACCGGGCAACAACGCCGACGCGGGCGCTTGCGCCGCTTCGTCCGGTTCATTGTGCTCGCTCAAATCGGCTTCGAATTCGATAACGGGATCAAGCGAAGGATCGGGCCCCGCCGTAGACAAATCGGTGGCGCGATAGTCGGCGGTGACATCGGCATCGGCTTCGTCATGCGCTGCGGCAACATCGGGAATCGACACCAACTGGACGATCGGTCGCAACGGCGGAGCCGGTGAAACCGATGGCGACGGGACTCTCGCCAGCGGCGGCGCGACCGATTTAATTTTCGATGGCGTGGTCGAAGGCGCGATTGACGACACGACAGCCGATGCGGCGACCGTCGATGCAAAAGATGGCGCGCTCGGTTTCATCGGCGCCGTAGGCGGTGGGGCGAATCCACCCAACAGACGAATGCGTGCAATCAGATCGCGAGCCGGCGTCACGGGCTCGCCCTTACTCACCGCATCGCGCATGCGATGTAATTCATCGAGACTCGCCTGCAACACATCGAGCGCATTTTGTTCGGCGGGTGTCGAACCTGTTTCCACGCCTTGAATAAATGTTTCGAGTTCATGACTGAGATCGCCCATGGTGCGAATCCCCGCCATTCGCGCACCGCCCTTAATGGTGTGCAAAGCGCGCTTCAGTTCGAACAGCAGAGATTGATTGCGGCGATCGCGCATCCACGACGCCAACGAGGCATCGGCCACTTCAAGAAGTTCGGACGCTTCTTCCGTAAAGATCACCGCTACATCGGGATCCCATTCGTCCGCGGACTCGGATTCTTCGAGCGCAGGCACAACAAATGAATTGGTTAATTCAGGAACTTCCGCAGTCGCGGCTCCTACGTTGGTCTGCGCGCGATATGTGCTGGATGTAAAAGCCGTTTCGCTTTCGGCAGTCGCGGACTCGATTCCCGGCGGAATCATGATGGATATTGTTTCCGGTTCGTGCAGCGAAGGCCGACCGGCTGCGTCGAGCGAAATCTCAATGTGTGTTTCGGCATGCCTATCGTCGGGATTATCGAACCGCGATCCCGGCTCGACGAACTTTCTCGGCGGCGAAAGGGGTGATGCATTGGGTGGCGTAATCGGCAGCGCAGACTGCGGTCGCAGCGGTGCTAACACCTGCGGCTCGTATTTCGCCGCCCACGGCGCAGTTTCAACGATGCTTTGCGGCGGTCCCGACGGCGAAAGTTTTTGCGTCGCGCCGCCGGCTTCGAATCCGACCTCTCTATGCAACGCCGCCGGCCGCTCAGGAACTACCGGCGCGGGGCTAATCTTTTGCGTATCGGCAAACTGCAGCGCTTTCGACAATTGCGTTGGCGAGGAAATGCCTAACGAATCGTCTTCGCCACTGGCATCGAACGACAACTCAACAATTTCGTGATCGTTTTCGCCGGCATCGGCTAGAACGGCATGCTGACGCACTGTGTCGCCGTCGTCGTCCTGCGGATGAGCGAAACTTGCCGTATCGCGCAACGGTGCGATGGCGGTTGCGTCAATCGCCTGCGTCATCGCCGTTAATTCGTCGTCGAGCGTGCGCTCTAATTTTTCGATGCGCTCGATGATGCTCGTGTGCGTCACGAAATATCCGGTGGACTCGTTGATATTCGCCACCACGGTTTCGATCGCGCGCACCGAGTCGCGCAACAATTGCAAACCGGCGGCCGGCAAACCGAAAGCGTTGTCGTACAACTTGCGAATGTAGTGATTGAGCGGCTCGGCAATCTTGATCCCGTGTCGTGCGCCGGCGGTTTTGGCCGTGCCGCTCAGCGTGTGACACGCGCGATGCAAGCTCTCGGTGACCGGATACGGCGGCGCTAACAATGCACACGACGCCACGTACTCGCGGATAGCGCCGAGATGTCCGGCGGTTTCCTTACTGAAAATATCGTGCAGCACCGGATCCATGCCCAGCGGCACGTCGCCACCGATCGATTCGATAACCTGGGCTTGCCGCACGGGTGGTCTAATTTGCGGTTTCGGTAACGGCGCTTCCACAAGCGACGGCTTCTGCGGTGCTGTCGATGCCGGTGTCGGTGCAGGCATAACGGGAACCCGCGCGGTCTCGCTCGATGCGGATCGAACCGGCGTTTCGCGCAACATCGCGATCGAATTGGCTTCGACAATCAAATCGGGAATATCGATCTGCGGCGGACGTCCACTCTCCAATTGCTCGACCAATTCGGGAATCGCCGCGACGGCACGACGCATCAAAATCATCATATCGGGTGAACGATCGAGCGTCTTATTGATGACGCGATTGAGCATGTTCTCGATGGCCCACGCAAACTCGCCGATCAGTTTTGCGCCGACCATGCGGCCGCTGCCTTTGAGCGTATGGAACGAACGCCGAATATTGCCAAGCGCTTCGAGGTCCTGCGGATTGTCGTCCCATAAGGGGAACAATCGCTGCAGCTTCGCGATTTCGTCGCGCGCTTCTTCGATAAACAATTCCAAAAATTCCGGGTCGGCTTTGTCCGGCGGCGGCGCGTGCACCGGCGGCAACGCGGGACGTCGCGCGGTTTGCTCGCTCGAAACTTGTGAGGATCCCCGTGGTGATCTTTGGGCTGAAATCTGTGCCGCAATCTGTGCCGATTTCTGCGATGGAATCACCTGCGTCGCTTGTTGCGTCGCAGTGAGCATCGTCGTGCGTTGATTTGTGATCGCTAGAGTTTTTTCGTGCGCATCGCCGAGCAACGTCGCGGCGTGATCGTCCAAGTTGTGGTCCAATTCGCGCAGCGCGCGTAGCCCGCTGTTCGAAGCCGCGCCACTGTCGATTTCTGCAAGTGCTTGCAAGCACGCGTCCGCGTTGTCGAGCATGTACCAAGGATCGGCGCGCCCCGCTTGCAAGGTCTCCATGTAGTACTCGACCGCGACAATCGCATCGGCAAGTCGCTCCATCGCTTCTTGCGATGCATGCGTGCCGTCGCTGCGCACATGACTCGCCAACGCTTTGCCGATTGCCTGGGTGATTTCTACCGCACGGGTTTTACCGAGCATAATCAGACCGGAAACAATGCCGCTCACCAGAGGCGGCACTTGATCGAGTACTTGTTGCTCGCGTGGGCGTTCGACCGACAGCGCGATGGCTTCCTTGATGCGCGCCATGTTGACGATGCACTCGCGTAGCACCGCTTCGGAAACTTGACGGAAATCGACATCGCCGCTAGTAAGCGGCGCTGCTTCGACACCCGGAAGAATCAGTCCGACCAATTCGGCATCGAGTCCATCTTCGATTTTGATCAACGTGCTCGCGATACGCATCAACAAAGATTCTTCGATGCGCGTTTGCGTTTGCACTGCGTTTTGCAACTCGCCGACTTCGCTCTGAACTTTATCGCGCAAATCGCCCAAGCCGAGCACGCCGAGCGTATCGCCGATCTTGCGCAACAGTTCCAATTGCGGACCCAACTCGGTGGCTTGCGTGCCGCCTTGCCGCACAAAAATATCCAGCGCATCTTTGACGCGCGCGAGGTCTTCCTTGATCGCGGCCGCAACGGTCTTCATCAACTTGACCGACGGAGCGGCTAAACTTTCGCGAGCCGCTTCAACATGGCTATCGACCGGAAGCAAATCGCCCAAGCGGAACGATGTGCGAACGGCGGTGACTCGCGGTCCGGTGCTCGTTGCGCGCGCCAAGTAGTACAGCAAGTTGTTGAGCAATTCGACCGGCGGACGATCGGTGTAGCGCTCTTCTCCCTGTTCGTAAAGCCGCCGCATCTCGCGATCGGCTTGCCCTAACAAGCGCTTGATCGATGCGCCGCCGTCCAAGCCTTGATCGTGCAGCGCTTCAATCGCCGCGCCAACCACCCACCACAATTGAAAGACACATTGCGTGGTCGCCACTTGTTCAAGCTTTTCGGCGGCGCGTGCGAGCGCTTCTAGATTCTGTTCGAGGCGCTCGCCCTTGATCCAGCCGAGCAATCCCAACTGAAAGCGTGCGCGCAATTTCCGCGCCCATTGTGCAACCGGCATCGCCACTTCGCCGGGCGCGAGCGGCTGCGGATTCGCTTGTTTCTCTGAAGTTAAGTTCAGGAGCAACAACGTGCCTTCGGATAACAGCGCATGTCCGCGCACCGCACGCAAATCGTTGAGCAACGGCAACAGCACCAACGCCATGTCGCGTCCGCCGTTCAGTACGCGCTCTAGATACGCGGGCAGTTGCACCATCGCGCGCATGAGCGCATCCAAGCCTTCGGCTAGATGACGCTTCTCGGCAAGATTCGCGATCAAGTACCGGGCGAGCTGCTCCATCTCTTCAGCCAAGAGGGCAGCGCCATACACTTCGGCGACACGCAGCGCACCGTTCACCGAGTGCAAGCGATCGCGACACGCCTCTAAGAAACGCTCATCGTCTTGCTGCTCACCAAAATTCTCGAGCGCAGCACGCGCTTCGTTCAGCTCGTTGTTGAGCTCACGCGCGACGATATGCAGTGTTTGCGTCGAAACCTCGCTCATGCGCCTTTAGCCCAATTGATAGTTATAGTCCGCGAATACATGAAGTGACTTTGCAATCTCTTGCAGCCTCTCAAAAATATTTGGCAACCATTAGGCGCTGAGTCGACCGACCTTGCGCGGCGCATTCTGCGGCGGCGCAGGCGCGGCTTGACGCTCGGGTTTTCGCGCAGCGTCGTCTTTTGCCAACTGCGCCAACGCCGCAGTGTGATCGACGCCGGGTAAACGAAAGCCCGATACCGACTGTCGTAGTTGCGCGGAAAGTTGCGCGAGCTTGCCGATCGACGTCGTGGTCGCGGCCGAACTTTCCGCCGTCTGCGAACTAATTTCACGCAACACTTGCATGTTGCGCGCGATATCTTGCGCACTGTTGCTTTGATGACGCGCGCTTGCCGAAATGTTTTGTACCAAACTCGCGATCTGGTTAGAAACTTGCTCGATTTCATCGAGCGCGGCGCCGGCGTTTTCCGCAAGGAGCGCGCCGCCGACCACGTCGGTGGTGCTGCGTTCCATCGACACCACCGCTTCATTGGTATCGGCTTGAATCGTGCGCACATGTACCTCGATTTGCTTGGTTGCGTTGGCCGCGCGTTCCGCCAATCGTTGCACTTCATCGGCAACGACGGCGAAACCGCGACCCGCTTCGCCGGCCATCGATGCTTGGATCGATGCATTCAACGCCAAGATATTCGTTTGTTCGGCGATGTCGTTAATGAGTTCGACGATGTTGCCGATTTCCTGCGAGCTTTCGCCGAGTCGCTTAATGCGTTTGCTGGTCTCCTGAATCGTTTCGCGTATCGCGTTCATGCCGTCGATTGTGCGTCGCACGGCGTCGCCGCCTTTATGCGCGATATCGACTGCGTGACGCGCAACGTCGGAGGAGCGTTCGGCGTTGCCGGATACTTCTTCGACCGACGCAGCCATTGCCGCCGCCGACTCCGATGCCGATCCAACTTGCTTCGACTGTGCGACCGACGCTTTTGCTAAATGCGCACCGGATGCGAGTGTTTGTTTGGCGGCGGCGTCTAACGTGATCGCCGTGCTGTTGATCGTTGCGACCAACTCACGCAACGCTTCAATAGCGTAGTTGATGGAGTCGGCAATCGCGCCTGTGATGTCTTCGGTCACGGTGGCTTGAACCGTGAGGTTACCGTCGGCCAGACTCGATAATTCATCTAGCAGACGCAAAATGGCTTGTTGATTGCGTTCGTTTTGATCGGCGTTTCTCTTGGCATCGCGGATGGCCAAATGTGCGTCGCGGCTCGCATAGAGCAAGCCAAACAACGCCAACAACACGAAGGCGAGAATTGCCAAAGGAATCACGGGCGCCGGGGCCGATGTCGGCGCCGCGGTGCCGCCTTGCAACGCCATCGCCAGGGACTTCTGCGCCGCAGAAACATCCGCGCGCGCTTTCTGCACTGCGCCCACCTTGGCAGCGACGGCAATGGTGTCGCGCGCATGCACGGCAAGATTGCGATAGAGCGCAACAAAATTCGCCAGCTTCTTCTCGCCGTCGGCACCGGTCACTTTCGGCAAACCAAGACCCGCGTCTTCGCCACCCAATTCGCCGGCGACTTGACCGAAATAATCCAAACTATCGCTCGCACGTTGCGCGGTTCGCTCGACATCGCCTAGGCCATCGGCCAGGGCTTGTAGATCGCGCTTCAATCGTTCGCCGGTTTGTTCGAACTGCGCCAATTGTCGCCCCATGCTCTCGACTCGCGCGGCGCCAAAACCGCTGGCGATATTGCCGAGTCCTTGCAGCAGTTGCGGTACTACCGTGGCCGCATTGCGTGCAGCGGCATACGCCGCCACCGTCGCATCGCGACCATCGAGCACGGTTTTCGACGCCGACATCAATTTTTCGGCGGACGGAAAGCGTTTTACAAGGGTTGGATCGCTCGCTATTAGCGCAGCCAGTTTCTCACGACCGGCATCGAGTGCATCGTAAGTGGTGTTGTCGCCCGCCGCCGCGGCGTTGGCGTTTAGGTTAATTTCATGAGCGAGCGTCGCAACGTCGTCGAAGTTAGATCCGACCGAAGGCAGCACCGGCGTTAACAAAAGCGCCGTCGCCGCGACCACGACCGCGACAATCGCCGCCCAAATTAGCGGCGAGAGCAAGCGGATGCCGGTCAATTTTTCGGTGGACGCGCTCATCGTTAATCTCGTTGCAATCTCATTCAGCTCGCCGCGGCCTGGAGAAAATCCGTGCTCTCAAGCAAATTACGCAGCGTAAAGACCGGCCACACTTCAGTGCCGCGTCTAAATGCACCGGCGAGATAACGCTCGCAACGCAATAACGTCGGCGGCACGTCGCCGACGAATTCGCTGTCGGCGAACTTACGAAAACCGAGCACTTCGTCGACCATCAATCCCGCCGGCACTTCGCGATGATTGGCGACCAATACACGCGCGACGCGATTCGATGGCGTGATGCCGCCGCCCAGGAAGGAACGCAAATCGACCACCGGCAACAATTGCCCGCGAATATTCGCGAGCCCGCGAATCCAAGACTTGGCGCCCGGCACTCGCGCAAGCGCCGCCGGAATGCCAAGCACCTCGCGCGTTTCTTCGCGCGCAACCAAAAAACTTTCCGTGCCCAAGCGAAATGCCACGCCCACCCATTCGCGCCCTTCGGCGCTATCCGCGCCTTGGCCCGACAACGCGGCACGAGTTAATCGTTCGATCTCGCGCAGCAGTTCGAACGGTCGATCGCGAAATGCTCTTAATTTAGACGCTGCACTCATTAGAATTTTGTCTAGCCAACTCCAACCTACAGGCTCAGTGCTTACGAATTCAGCGCCGCTTGCGCCTTCTCGACCAATTCGTCCGGCGACACCGGCTTCACCATGTAGTCGATCGCGCCTTGCCGCATGCCCCAGATACGATCGGTTTCTTGGTCTTTCGATGTCACCATGATGATCGGAATCGATTTGGTGTCCGGATCGGCCGCCAATTTGCGCGTTGCCTGAAAGCCGTTGACACCGGGCATCACCACATCCATGAAGATCAAATCCGGTTTGAGCGCTTTCGCTTTCACGATCGCTTCGGCGCCGTCGGCAGCCGACTCGATCTTGTAGCCGTGTCGCTCCAATGCAGTCTTCATGACGTGAACTTCCGTGGGCGAATCGTCCACAATCAAAATGAGGGCCATATGACCTCCGCGCTTGGCGCTATGAGCGTTGTTCGATCCGACACTTTCCCGGCTGCGT
Organism: Pseudomonadota bacterium; assembly: GCA_043746555.1. Lineage (GTDB taxonomy): Bacteria > Pseudomonadota > Gammaproteobacteria > Steroidobacterales > Steroidobacteraceae > CAZQYC01. Next base: position 20,784 of record JAYTQU010000134.1, read on the forward strand.
CCACCGGACACCACTCGCAAACTTGCCGCGCTCATGCCGACATTCCTACATGGGTTTCGATGGCGCCGAGCAGTTCGTCCTTGGTGAACGGTTTGGTTAAGTAGTGCTCCGACCCCACGATGCGACCGCGTGCGCGATCGAACAGACCGTCTTTGCTCGATAGCATGATGACCGGGATAGATCTGAAAATTTTGTTGTGCTTAATGAGCGAACAGGTTTGGTAGCCGTCGAGGCGCGGCATCATGATATCGACGAACACAATGTCCGGCTGATGGTCGGCGATCTTCGATAGCGCATCGAAACCGTCCACCGCAGTGAACACTTCGCAACCTTCCTTAGCAAGCAGCGTCTCCGCCGTGCGCCGGATGGTCTTGCTGTCGTCGATCACCAATACCTTGAGTCCCGCGAGGCGGGGCTTGTCGTTGGCGCCGGTATTGTCCATGGTCAACCTCGTTTGAGTTCGCTCTGTAGGGCCGCTGTCGGTACGGCGGCGGACAGCATATTTTCAACAGCTAATGGTTTTAACATATTGATTGTCGGCCTGCCATTGCCTGTGTTCTTATAGTATGAAGCGCGTCACAGGGGCTTCTGGGTTTTGGTTTGGATTGTGCGGTCGGTCTGATTGGGTTTTCGGTGGTGTCGCGCCGAGATCGGAAGGTGTTTTCAGGACCGTCGTAAATACGTCCCGGTAGACTTCCGCAAAAACATCCCTGTTTTTGAGGCTCCTGAAAACACCTTCCGATCTCGGCGCGACCGCACACTCGAGCGCGAAACATTGACGCGCTTCTGGTTTGTTGGGTGAGGTTGGTGGGGAGTTGCGATGTCCAAAGTTCGTATTGCAGTGGTGATGGATCCGATCGACAGCATCAAGCCGGCGAAGGATTCGACTTTGGCGATGATGTTGGCTGCGCAGAAGCGCGGTTGGGAGTTGTTGTATCTCGAGCAACGCGATTTATGGCTCGCCGATGGCGTGGCCTGGGGGCGGGTGCGGCCGATTGAGGTGCGCGATGACTTGCAAAATTGGGCGACGCTGGGTGCGATCAAGATCGAACGCTTAGGCGCGATGAACGCGATCTTGATGCGCAAAGATCCGCCGTTCGATATGGAATACATCTATACGACATACATCTTGGAGCGCGCGGAAGTGGAAGGCGCGTTGATCGTCAATCGTCCGCAAGGATTGCGCGACATGAACGAAAAGGTTTTCACCGCTTGGTTTCCGCAATGTTGCGCACCGACGCTGATCACGCGCGACATGGCGGACATGCATGCATTTTTGCATCAGCACAAACACATCGTGTGCAAGCCGCTGTACGGCATGGGCGGTAAATCGATTTTCGTGATTCCCGAAGGCGACAAGAACGTCAATGTGATTTTCGAAAACATGACGGAGTATGGAACTCGCTTCGCCATCGTGCAGAAGTATCTTCCGGAGATTGTCACCAGCGGCGATTCGCGCGTGTTGGTGATCGACGGCGAACCGGTTCCCTATGCGCTCGCCCGTATTCCTTCGCCGAACGACAATCGGGGCAATCTGGCCGCCGGTGCCAAAGGCGAAGGTCGGCCGCTCAACGATCGTGATCGCTATTTGGTCGGCGAGATCGGACCGAAACTTCGCGAGAAAGGCATGTTGTTTATCGGTTTGGATGTCATCGGCGGATTCGTTACCGAAATCAATGTGACGAGCCCCACGGGTATTCGCGAACTCGACAAGCAATTTCACATCGACATCGCCGGCATGCTTATGGAT
>JAYTQU010000135.1:0-3458 GCA_043746555.1 Pseudomonadota bacterium
CCCTGCAAAGGGCCAACGCCAATTCCGGCGGTGGCGTTGTACAACAAGGCGGGCAACAGTTTTTGTTGCGTGGTATCGGGCTACTGAAAACGACCACCGACATCGGCGATACGGTGGTAAGCGAGAATCGTGGCACGCCAATTCGCATTCGCGATATCGCAGACATCGAGATCGGTTCCGCGCAGCGCCAAGGTATTCTTGGTCAAGATGACGATGACGATATCGTGGCAGGCATCGTCGATATGCGCAAGGGCGAAAATCCCTCCACCGTGCTAGCTGCGGTTAAAACCAAAATCGCCGAACTAAACGCGTCCGTGCTGCCTCGGGGCGTGAAGCTCGTTTCTTACTACGACCGCGATTGGCTGATTGAGCGAACTTTGCACACGGTGTTCGGCAACCTGGTAGAAGGCGCGTTATTGGTCATGGCTGTGTTGTGGATATTCCTCGGCAACGTGCGCGCGGCGTTGATCGTGGCCTGCATTATTCCGCTGGCGTTGCTCGCTACCTTTCTTGGGCTGCGTCTCATCGGCATGCCTGCCAACTTACTATCGCTTGGCGCAATGGATTTCGGCATCTTGGTGGATGGCGCCGTTATCGTGATCGAAAATATTTTTCGTCGCCTTAGCGAGCGACCACGGCTCACCGAACCCAAACATCGTCGCGAAGCCGTGCTGCGGGCGGCCGTCGAAGTCGGACGTCCGACGGTGTTCTCGATGATCATCATCATCGCCGCGCATATTCCAATTTTCACGCTACAGCGCCAAGAAGGACGAATTTTTTCGCCGATGGCTTATTCGGTAACGTCCGCGTTGATCGGCTCGTTGCTTTTGTCGCTAACGCTCGTGCCGCTGCTTTCTTATCTTTTGCTGCAAAAAAATCTACCGCACGAAGACAATAAATTGGTGGACTGGCTCAAGCGACATTATGCACGCGCGCTTACATGGGCCCTTGCCAGTCAACGCGCGGTCATCGTCACCGCGATAGCCGCATTAATCCTGAGCCTTGGCATTGCCACTCGTTTGGGCAGCGAATTCTTGCCGGTGCTGAACGAAGGATCGATCTGGATGAACGTTGCGTTGCCCGCAAGCATTTCGGTGGACGAGGCGGTACTCGAAACGCGGCGCATTCGCGATGCGTTGCACGGCATTCCCGAAGTGCAAACGGTGGTCTCGAAGGCCGGCCGGCCGGAAGACGGCACCGATCCGAAACTCATTAACAGCGTCGAAGCGCTTATTGTGTTCAAGCCGGAATCGCAGTGGCGCAAAGGCGCGAGCCGCGGACAGTTGGTCCGAGAGCTAGACGATGCCGTTTCGCGGCTGCCTGGTCTCGATCCGAGTTTCGATGGGCCGATTTACGACAACGTGCTCGAAAGCATTTCGCAAGTGGATGGCCAGATCGTTATCAAGGTGTTTGGCGACGATCTGGAGAAATTGCGCGTGGTAGGCCACAAAATTCTGGCGCTCATCGACAAAGTGCCGGGCGTCGAACAAGCCGCCATCGATCGTGAAGGACTATTGCCCCAATACTTGTTGGCGATCGATCGTCCCGCCGCCGCACGCTATGGCCTGAATGTAGGCGATATTCAGGATCTCATCGAAACGGCGCTTGGCGGTAAAGCCGCCACCGAACTATATGAGGGCGAGGCTCATTTTAGCGTCGTGGTGCGATTGGCGGAAAAAGAACGCGCCATTAGCCGGCTTCGCGATACCTTGATCGCGACGCCCGATGGCGCGCATATCCCGCTTTCCGACGTCGTGCGCTTCAGCGAAACCAGCGGCGCAATGGATATATCGAGAGAAAATGCGAGTCGCATGATTTCGGTCGGCGTTTTCATTCGCGATCGCGACATGGGCAGCGTCGTGAAGGACATGCAGCAAGCGGTGAACGCGCATGTGGAGTTGCCCGAACACTATCGCATTACCTGGTCGGGCGAGTTTGAGAATCAGCAGCGTGCGATGGCGCGTCTTGGCGTCGTCGTGCCTGTGTCGATTCTGGTGATCTTTCTATTGCTGTTTAACGCATTCAATTCGCTCAAGAGCGCGGGACTCATCATCGCCAACATTCCGTTCGCGATGATCGGCGGCATTGTCGCGCTATGGATCACCGGGCTGCCGTTGTCGGTGTCGGCGGCTATCGGTTTCATAGCGCTATTTGGCCAAGCTGTGTTGAACGGAGTAGTGATGGTGTCGCACTTCGATCAACTTCGAGACTCGGGTCTGACGATCGCGGCCGCCGTGCACCAGGGTACTCAAGATCGGTTACGCACCGCGATCATGACGACGCTGCTCGCGATGCTGGGCCTGCTGCCGATGGCGTTGTCGCACGATATTGGGTCGGAAACTCAACGGCCCTTGGCAACCGTCGTGATCGGTGGTTTGATTTCCTCCACATTGCTTACTTTATTGGTGTTGCCCGTAATCTATGCTGTGCTTAACAAGCACGCGGTTATTCCTGCGACGGACGATGCCGCTGTCAACTAAGAGACCGGTGGCGCGTTATGGCATTGAGATACGTCGCGCTTACACGATGGAGATAAAGATGATGTCTAGAACGATCGAGCTCAGGGTCGTTTTGTTGATCGCCACGTTGGCGCTACCCGCGTGTGGGATCGCGCCGATGCATCGAAACGAACCGTCTTCAAGTGACGCGTTCTGGCTCAACCGCATCGCCTACGGAATCAACACCGATTCCATCGCTCTGTTGCACGCACAAGGTCGCGCACGATATCTCGAATCGCAGTTGACCCTAAGAAACGAAAATCTTCCCGACGAGATCGCAAAACAGATAGCTACGCTCGAAGTCTCGCATTCCGATGCAGCCACGTTACTTGCCAAGATGAACGCCGAAAACAAGCGCATCAACGCGCTGGCGGATGGCGCCGATAAAGATCAAGCGCGCAAGGCTTTTAACGAACATGGTAATAAGCTGGCGTACGAAGCGGCTCGACGACATGTGCTGCGGGCAATCTATTCGCCTGCGCAGCTTCAGGAACAGATGACGTGGTTTTGGCTAAATCACTTTAGCGTGCTGCAGAACAAGGCCAACTTGCGCTGGTCGATCGCCGACTATGAAGAACGCGCTATTCGACCGCATGTGTTTGGTCGGTTTCGCGATTTAGTGATGGCAACGCTTGAACATCCGGCGATGCTGCAGTATTTGGATAACGCACAGAACGCAGTTGGTCATCTTAACGAAAATTATGCGCGTGAACTGATGGAGCTTCATACGCTCGGCGTTGATGGGGGCTACACGCAGCAGGACGTGCAGGAACTCGCGCGGGTATTGACCGGCGTGGGCGTAAACTTTGGCGATGCGCCGAAATTAAAACGCGAATGGAAAGCTTTGTATCGCCGCGACGGCGCATTCGAATTCAATCCCGCGCGTCACGACTTCGGAACGAAGACGCTGCTCGGTCAGTCGATTCGCGGTGCAGGGTTCGTCGAAATCGGGCGAGCGGT
>JAYTQU010000136.1:0-6874 GCA_043746555.1 Pseudomonadota bacterium
TTTACGTCGGTTCCCAAAAGAGAACCTTGCGTCAACAGTCGAAGCCAAACATTTTTTTCGCAGCGCTATCATTTGTGACGGTCCAAAATCTCGTCCACCATATCGGTGGTGAGATTTTCGTAGTAAACGTGATCGACCATCATCATCGGCGCGCCATTACATGCGGCCAAACATTCTTCCTCTTGCTTCAAGAAAAATCTGCCATCGGCGGTACTCTGGCCGACTTTGATACCGAGACGTCGCTCGACGTGCGCGAGAATATCTTCTCCGCCGCACAACATGCACGAGATGTTGGTACACACCGAAACGTGATGACGTCCAACCGGCTTGGTCTCGAACATCGAGTAAAACGTCGCGACTTCGTAGACTTGAATCGGCGGCAACTCCAAGTAAGCGGCGATGCCGTCCATCAACTCGCGGGTGAGATAGCCGTGATTCTCGTGCTGCGCGGCTCGTAATGCAGCGAGCACCGCCGAGCGCTTACGATCCGGCGGAAACTTTTGCACCCAGTGATCGATCTCTTCGCGCAAGTGCGCCGACAGCGCGCCCGTTACCTCAGTATTGTGCTGCGAATCGTTCACCGATCTATCTCTCCAAACACGATGTCTTGCGTGCCGATGACGGCAACCACGTCGGCGAGCATGTGGCCCTTCACCATTTCTTCGAGCGAAGCCAAGTGTGCGAAACCCGGAGCGCGACATTTGAGTCTGTAGGGTTTGTTTGCGCCGTCGGAAAGCAAATAGACACCGAACTCGCCTTTCGGGGCCTCGACTGCCGCATAGGTTTCGCCCGCCGGCACACAGTAACCTTCGGTGAACAACTTGAAATGGTGAATTAACGATTCCATTTCACTCTTCATCTCTGTTCGCGTGGGCGGCGAAATCTTGTGATCTTCGAGCATCACGAGACCAGGATTCTCTTTTAACCAGTCAATGCATTGCTTGATAATGCGATTCGACTGCCGCATTTCTTCCATGCGCACGAGATAGCGATCGTAACAATCGCCGTTAACGCCGATGGGAATATCGAAGTCCATCCGACCGTAGACTTCATACGGCTGCTTTTTGCGCAAATCCCAGGCAATGCCCGAACCGCGAATCATCGGACCGGTAAAGCCCAATTGCATTGCACGTTCCGGCGTCACGACACCGATGTTCACGGTACGCTGCTTCCAGATGCGGTTGTCCGTTAGCAGTGTTTCGTAGTCGTCGACGCACTTGGGAAAGCGCTGCGTAAAGTCATCGATGAAATCCAGCAAGCTTCCGGAACGCACTTCGTTGAGACGATCGATTTCCTTCTTACCGCGCCATTTGGATACCTGGTATTTGGGCATCGACTCGGGCAGATCGCGATTCACGCCGCCCGGCCGATAGTAGGTCGCATGCATACGCGAACCGGACACGGCTTCGTAGCAATCGATCAAGTCTTCGCGCTCGCGGAAGGTATACAAGAGTATCGCCATCGCGCCGCAATCGAGACCGTGCGTGCCAAGCCACATCAAATGATTTAGCAGGCGCGTAATTTCATCGAACATCGTTCGAATGTACTGCGCTCGAATGGGCGGCTTCACGCCGAGCAAATTCTCAATAGCCATAACATACGCGTGTTCGCTGCACATCATCGACACGTAGTCGAGACGATCCATGTAACCGATCGACTGATTGAACGGCTTGGACTCGGCCAGTTTTTCGGTACCGCGATGCAAGAGCCCGATGTGCGGATCGGCTCTTTGAATCACTTCGCCGTCCATTTCGAGAACCAAACGTAGAACGCCATGCGCCGCGGGATGCTGCGGTCCGAAGTTTAAGGTGAAGTTTTGAATCTCAGCCATTGCGTTCTACTTGCCGACCGGTGCAACCGTTAGCTGCGGGTCGTAGCGATTGTCGTCGCGAATCACACGCGGCACGAGCGTACGCGGTTCGATGCTCACGGGTTGATACACCACGCGAGCCTGGTCGGGGTCGTAACGCACTTCGACATTGCCGATGAGCGGAAAATCTTTGCGGAACGGATGACCGATAAAACCGTAATCGGTAAGAATTCGCCGCAAGTCGGGATGGTCGCGAAACAAAACGCCGAACAAATCGAACACTTCGCGCTCGTACCAATTAGCTGAAGCCCACACACCGCACACCGAATCGATCATCGGCGGTTCGCCTGCTTCGCAATACGCGCGCAAGCGCACTCGAATGTTGTGAGCAACCGACAGCAGGTGATAAACCATCGCAAATCGTTTCTCCGGAGAAATCTCGTTTGGCTCACTTTCGACCCCGCGACTAAATCCGCGCGACGTGGATTCGCGAGTTTCCCATTCGACTAGCCCGTAGTGCAGATAATCGACGCCCGTCGCATCGACCAATTGCTCGAATTTGAAATCGTTTTCGTCGCGCAACGCTCTGCAAATGTCGATCAGGTTCTCCGCCGCGACCTCGTAGGTGAGCTCGCCGCATGACGAAGTCACGCGCGAAACGCGATCGGCAAAGCGCGCTTCAATTTTGCCGGCGAGTGTATCTAAACGAGTGGTCATGAATGGCGGATGTATTCAGCGCTTAGCGAGCAATCGTCGTCGTGCGACGAATCTTGTTCTGCAATTGAATGATGCCGTAGATGAGCGCTTCGGCCGTCGGTGGACAACCGGGAACGTACACATCGACGGGTACGATGCGATCGCAGCCACGAACCACCGAATACGAATAATGGTAATAGCCACCGCCATTCGCGCACGAGCCCATCGAAATCACGTATCGAGGCTCGGGCATCTGGTCGTATACCTTGCGCAATGCCGGGGCCATTTTGTTGACCAATGTGCCGGCGACAATCATGACATCCGATTGACGTGGACTTGCGCGTGGCGTTACGCCAAGGCGATCGAGATCGTAGCGCGAGGCGTAGGCATGCATCATCTCCACGGCACAGCACGCCAAACCGAATGTCATCGGCCACATTGAACCGGTGCGCGCCCAGTGCACGAGCTTATCGAAACTGGTCGTGGCGAATCCACGTTGCGCCATCGATTGGGTAACGTCATCGCTCTCGTCGGTGGGCGCGAGCAACTCTAATCCCATTCCAGCGCCCCTTTCTTCCACTCGTAGACGAAACCGATCACTAGGATCAACAAGAAAATGCCCATGGGAGCGAAACCGGCAATTCCCAGATCCTTGAGCGCGACGGCCCACGGAAATAAGAAAGCGATTTCCAAATCAAAGACAATGAAGACGATGGCGACCAGGTAGTAACGCACATCGAACTTGATGCGGGAATCTTCGAAAGCATCGAAACCACATTCGTAAGCTGAGAGCTTTTCGGCATCCGGCTTGCGCGGCCCGAAGAAAAATCCCAATCCCATCAACACGCATCCCAGGCCGGTGGCGACGCCTAAAAAAACCAAAATGGGAATGTAGTGATGCAGCATCGCGAATAATTGAAGCGGTGTGCCCGTCGTGCCTCGTAGTTTCGTTGAGTCGCGGTTGAGTCGCGTAACTGTCGTATGACTGTTTCGACGGTTGCGGATTGTATCAGGCGAGCGAAGTGACGTAACCCTCTAAACGATGAAAATATTCGCGCGCAAATTTTTTAACGGGAAACGCGGATTGCGAACGCCGCTCTATTCCCCAATTTTCAACCAAAAGTTGGCAACGTGAACGCTGAAGCTATTGAAGGCGTCGTTGCAGCGATGATGTATCTAACCTCTCTATGGTGAACCCGCGTGTGCGGTTCACCTTGATCGGTAGGCTGCCCCTCCAGTCGGTTCGCATTCTAAATGCGCGCAGCGACAGAATAATCCTTCAGTGGTTTATTGCCTGGAAATAGGCTCCCGGGACATTGTCATTACAGTAGGTGTCGCTATCGCGACTGTTTATTCAACCTCTCTATGATGAGCCGATTATGCGGCTCATCATAGAGAGGTTGGTGCGGATGAAAGGACTCGAACCTTCACGGGTTGCCCCACTACCACCTCAAGGTAGCGTGTCTACCAATTCCACCACATCCGCGCGAGCAATCGAGCCGAGAAATCGGCTCGCAATTTTCTATCAATGGCTATCAATAGCCTATTTATTTGGCTGTTTCGTCGGTGCCTCGGCAGGTGTCGTGGCAGCCGCGGGATTTTCCGTTTTTGCAGCCGGTGGCACCGGCGCGGTCGGCGATATTGAACCGGGGGCGGGAATCTGTGTCTTAACCGGTGCCGTATCCATCACGCTGCCCGAACTCACCGGTCTGCCGCCCAAATAGGTCAATGCCAAACTGGTGATGAAGAATAGCGTTGCCATCACGGCCGTCGATCGCGATAAGAACGATGTCGAACCGCGCGCGCCGAACACAGTGCCCGAAGCGCCGGCGCCGAATCCCGCGCCCGCTTCAGCACCTTTGCCGCGCTGCAGGAGTACGAGGCCGATGATGCCCACGGCGAGCAAAACGTGAATCACCAATGTGGATGTGTAGACCCAATTCATAGCTTAATTCCATCCGTCCGAAAATCATTGCTGCTGCCGCGCTCCCGATACTTACAGAGCGGCAGTTCGACATTCTAATTCTGCACCCGCCAACTAACCCGCCGCCGCGCAGATCTTCAAAAACTCTTCGGCCTTCAACGATGCGCCGCCGATCAGGCCGCCATCGACATCGGACATCGCAAAAATCTCGGCGGCGTTAGCGGCTTTGACGCTTCCGCCGTACAGGATACGCGTGCCGGCCGCTATTCTAGCATCGCCTGTCTTCGATTCGACTCGACCAAGCTCGGCGCGAATAAATGCGTGGACTTCCTGCACCTGCCCAGCCGTCGCATTTTTTCCCGTACCGATCGCCCAAACCGGTTCGTAGGCAATCACCGCCGTCGCAAAGGGCGCGGGACCGGTCACGTCGAGAACGGCGTTCAGTTGCCTCGCAACCACCGCAGACGTGCGCCCAAGCGCGCGCTCTTCCAAAGTCTCGCCGACACACAAAATCGGCGTTAGACCCTGAGCGTGCGCAGCCACAAACTTACGAGCAACCAACGCATCGTCCTCTTTATAAATTGCGCGCCGCTCCGAGTGGCCGACGATGACGAATTCGCAGCCCACGTCTTTAAGCATGGCGGCCGATACTTCGCCCGTGAAGGCACCGAGCGGTTCGGCGCAAACCGATTGCGCGCCCAATGCAATCTGTGTCGACTTCAAAAGCCGCGCGGCTTCCCACAAATAGACGAACGGCGGACATACGACCAGTTCGGCAGTGGCGTCCGCGTGTTGTCCGTGGAGTAGTGCATCGATCAACGCCGCGTTATCCGCGCGCGAACCATGCATTTTCCAGTTTCCGGCAACCATTGGCCGTCGCGCCATAACACTCGCTCCGCGTGAATTACGCCTGGGGCAAACTCGAACGGATAGCCGGGTCTGCGAAAAGGCCGCGCAGCTTAGCGGCGAGGCTCCCTGAAAGCAATCGATCCGAACGATACGAGAATGTTTAACCGATTAGGCGGCGGCGGCCGCGACCGACACAGCCAATTCCTTCGCCAATTGCCGCACCAGTTTTTCCTCTTGGCCTTCGACCATTACGCGGATCACGGGTTCGGTGCCGGATGAACGCAGGACGACGCGCCCCGTTCCATTAAGACGTTGCTCTGCCTGCTTCACCGCGCCTTGGATTGCCGACGATGCCGCCACATCGATTTTTTTCGTGACCCGCACATTTTCCAAAATCTGTGGATACTTCGTCATGGGCGCGGCCAATTTCGCGAGCGACGATCCGGTTGCCTTCATGATCGCGAGCACTTGCAGCGCACTAATGAGTGCGTCGCCGGTGGTGGTTTTATCCAGGCACAGTAAGTGGCCGGAGGTTTCGCCCCCTAATACGCCGCCGGTTTCGCGCAGCATCTCGAGCACATAACGATCGCCCACTTTGGCGCGTTTGAACTGAATGCCTTCCTTCGCCAGCGCATGTTCCAAACCGAGATTACTCATCACCGTGCCCACCACCGGCCCGATCAACGTCCCGGCTGCGTGTCGCGCGCACGCGATGATGTAGAGCAGTTGATCGCCGTCGATCAAATTGCCTGCGGCATCGACCATCATCAAGCGATCGCCATCGCCATCGAGTGCGATACCGAGATCGGCCTTCACGCCCGGCACCATCATTTGCAGAAGCTGTGGCGACGTCGATCCACAATTCAAATTGATATTACGGCCGTTTGGCGAACATCCAATTGGAATCACTTCAGCGCCAAGATCGGTCAGTGTGCGCGGCGCGACTTTGTAGCCCGCTCCGTGTGCGCAGTCGATCACGATCTTGAGTCCCGACAGATCCACTCCTTCGGGCACCGTCGAACTGCAAAACTGTTGGTAATGCACGCGCGATTTATCGACACGACGCGCGGTGCCTAACTGCGGCGACTCGCGCGTGATCGGCGCTTCGTCGAGATGTTTTTCGATTTCAATTTCGGCTTCGTCAGTTAGCTTGCCGCCTTTGCCGCAAAAGAATTTGATGCCGTTATCTTCATAAGGATTGTGCGAAGCGCTGATCACCACGCCGAAATTGCATTCGAATTTTTGCGTGAGATACGCGATCGCCGGCGTCGGCAACGGTCCAATCATGAGGACGTCAACGCCGGCCGCGACAAATCCCGCTTCGAGCGCTGCTTCAAACATATAGCCGGACAAGCGCGTATCTTTTCCCACTAACACCTTGCCACCCTGCGGCGCGAGTACCCGCGCGGCGGCGCTCGCCAAACGCAATGCGAAATCGACCGTCAGCGGCGGTTCGCCCACGCGACCGCGTACGCCATCGGTGCCGAAATACTTGCGACTCATAGTTGTTCTCCTGGCGAACTTTCTTGGCGACTCTGCTTAAGTGCGGCGGCGACGCGGACAGCGTCGATCGTTTCCGGGACATCGTGGGCGCG
>JAYTQU010000137.1:0-3605 GCA_043746555.1 Pseudomonadota bacterium
CGATCATCAGCCCAATAGTCGTCCAAGTAGTGGTATCGACTACGCGTCTCGTCGTCACAGTTGTTCGTTGCGGTTGGAACGAACGATAGCGGCGAAACAGGAGCATCGAGTGTCCGATCGAGCATCTATAAGCATCTTCCAATCGTCCGATTCGACTGCCGATCGCAGTGCGAGCAATCGAGTCGTCTATGGAATTAGTTTACTCACCGAGCAAGACATCTATTTGTTCCGAGAAGGAACGCACTCGCAGCTCTACAAAAAATTGGGTTCGCATCCACACGGCGTTGGCGATCAAAGCGGCACACTGTTTTCGGTGTGGGCACCCAACGCGACTCGCGTCAGCGTCATCGGCGACTTTAACGATTGGAATGGCGACACGCATCGCTTGCGCCCGCGAGAGGATAGCAGTGGAATATGGGAGGGCTTCATTCCGACCGTCGAGTCCGGCTGCGCCTATAAATATAGAGTCGAAGGCACCGGCGGCTATCGCGCCGACAAAGGCGATCCGTATGCGCGCTACTGGCAATGCCCTTCGCAAACCGCTTCGCGAGTGTGGCGGAACGACTATCAATGGAACGACGCAGAATGGATGCGCGTGCGCAAAGATCGCAATGCGCTCAATGCGCCGATGTCGGTATACGAAATTCACTTGGGCTCATGGCGTCGAGTTCCCGATGAAGGCAATCGATCGCTGAGCTATCGCGAACTCGCCGCGTGGTTACCGGAGTACGTGGCGAGCGTCGGCTTCACGCACGTCGAAATCATGCCGATCATGGAACATCCATTCTATGGATCATGGGGCTATCAAGACGTCGGCTACTTTGCGCCGACAGCGCGCTACGGAACGCCCGAGGATTTCAAGGCGCTGGTCGATGCGCTGCATCAACGCAACATCGGTGTGATTCTCGATTGGGTTCCATCGCACTTTCCGGGCGACGAACATGGTTTGGTTTACTTCGACGGCACGCCTCTTTATGAACATTCTGATCGCCGCGAAGGATTCCATCCCGAGTGGCAGAGTTGGATCTTCAACTACGGTCGTCACGAAGTCCGTGGCTTTTTGCAATCGAGCGCACACAGTTGGTTCGACGAATTTCACATCGACGGTTTGCGTGTCGATGCGGTCGCTTCGATGCTATATCGGGACTATGCGCGTCCCGACGGCGAATGGATTCCAAACGTACATGGCGGACGCGAAAACTTCGAAGCCATCGGATTTCTGCGCGCGTTGAACGAGTCGGTGTATCGCGATTTTCCCGACGTGCAAATGATCGCCGAAGAGTCCACTGCTTGGCCGATGGTTTCGCGCCCCACCACGATGGGCGGACTTGGATTCGGAATGAAATGGAACATGGGTTGGATGCACGACACGCTCAAGTACTTCAAGCGCGACCCGGTTTATCGCGCGCATCATCACAACGAAGTCACCTTTAGTATTTGGTACGCGTTCACCGAAAACTTCATGTTGCCCTTGTCGCACGACGAAGTGGTCTACGGAAAAGGCTCGCTGATCGGCCGCCTGCCCGGAGACAACTGGCAACAGTTTGCCGGCTTACGAACTCTGTTCGGATATATGTGGGCGCATCCCGGCAAAAAGCTGTTATTCATGGGTGGCGAATTCGCGCAACGCGCCGAATGGAATCACGACTCCAGTCTCGATTGGCATTTACTCGACCAAGATGCGCATCGCGGCATGCGCGACTGGGTCGGCGATCTCAATAGAGCGTTACGCGAATTTCCGGCGTTGCATGTCGAAGACTTTAGCGCGTCGGGTTTCGAATGGATCAACGGCGGCGATACGACGCAAAGCGTATTGAGTTTCGTGCGGCGTAGTGGATCGCATTTGGAATCTCAATACGTCATCGTGATTTGCAACTTCACGCCGACACCTCACCACAATTATCGACTTGGCGTGCCGGCGCCGGGACACTGGCACGAAATTCTAAATAGCGACGCCGAGCGATACGGCGGTAGCGGCCAAGGCAACCTCGGCGGCGTCGATTCCGCACCCGTGGCTGCCGATGGTCGTTTTCATTCTCTTTCGATCACCGTGCCGCCGTTAGCGGTCGTGATGTTTACGCTTGAAGTCGCACGCGATTCGACGAACAAGAACAAATTGATTGCAGAGTCCAAGACGACTTCGGCCGACACTGCGAAGCAATCGGCTGTCAAAAACGGAGCAAGCGATGACGCGGCGCAACGGGCACATGGATAACGCAAGCGGTTTACCGATGACGTTGCCGGCGTGATGTTGCGTGACGAAAACACTGGCGAACAGACACGCATACCGCTCATCAAAACCGACAACGTCATGTCGGTACCGATATCGGTGGGCGCGCTGTTGTCGGTCTTGCCGCTAGCCTTATGCTCCGTGACAATACCGTCCTAGTCTTTCGCTACACATCTCAGGCGCTAAACCCAGCGTACATCTCAATTGACTTCATGACCGATCACCAACAACTCGATCCGATTGTCGTTCGACGAGCGTTCGGCCGCGCCGCAGCCACTTACGATTCGGCGGCTGTGTTGCAGAGCGAAGTGCGCACTCGACTGCTCGAGAGGTTGCAATTGGTTCGCGACGCACCGCAAACCATTCTCGATCTTGGCGCCGGCACAGGTTTCGCGAGTCGCGAACTAAAGAAGCGCTTTCGCAATTCAGAAGTCATTGCGCTGGATTTTGCGTTGCCGATGTTGCAGCAAGCGCGACGCCGACAATCGGTTTTCAGACGCTTTGGTCGCGTGTGCGCGAGCGCCATTGCATTGCCCTTGCGCGATAACTCAATCGACTGGTGCGTCAGTAATTTGATGCTTCCCTGGAGCGATGTCCCGGACCCTATCTTCGCGGCAGTGAATCGCGTATTGAAACCGAACGGTTTGTTCAGCTTTACGACCTTCGGTCCGGACACACTGCACGAGCTTCGCAATGCGTGGGCTAAAGTCGATCGCGGCCCGCATGTCCATCGGTTCATCGACATGCACGATCTTGGCGACGCATTACTGAGAGCCGGATTTGCCGAACCGGTGATGGATGTCGAACGCATCGTGCTGACTTACGATCAACTGCCTCAACTTTTTCGCGAACTCAAACAAACCGGCTCGACGACCGCAACGCTTGGGCGCATTCGGCATCTCGGTTCGCGCGAATTGCTGCGCGCACTTGTCAATGCGTATGAACCGTTGCGAAGCGAGACACGACTGCCGGTTACATTTGAAATTGTGTACGGGCAAGCGTGGTGCACAGAGGCTCCCACGGCGCGGCAATCGCGGCCGGAAACGCGCATACCCATCGCCTCGATCGGTCGCCGGAACTGATTTTTATCTATTAGTTATTCTTATTGGAAATCCATTGATCGTCTATAAAAATAGCTGAAATGTGTTTTATAGTTGATTTTAATTTGTTCGTGTGTTTGACGGCGAATGAACACGTTCTTGCGCTCACACCCGTTCCTCCGTGGAGCCGTGAGTCGACCGAGATACGTTACTCGTCATCGCGACTTTGTCGTTACGCATAGCGTTTTGCTGCACGCGACTAATTCTACTTTGTCAGGTTGCGCTGAAGCGCGCGGTGCGGCGTTGCACCGGCCTGAAAAATACTCACGTACTGC
>JAYTQU010000138.1:0-6221 GCA_043746555.1 Pseudomonadota bacterium
GGTGTCATCGACGATGCAGACGAACTGTCGCGATGCCGCTGCGACAATCTTTTCGCGAGTCAATGCACCGCCGCCACCCTTGATCAGACGTAGATGTTCGTCGGTTTCGTCCGCTCCATCGATGTAAACGGATAGATCGCCGGTCGAATTGAGGTCTAAGACATCGAATCCATGCTTCTTAAGTCGTGCAGAGGAGGCCTCGGAACTCGATACCGCGCCCTTTATGCGCAACTTTTGCGCGGCCATTGCGTCGATGAAGTGGTTCACCGTGGAGCCGGTGCCGACCCCGACGATCATGTCGTCTTGAATAAATTTCAGTGCGGCTTCGGCGGCGAGGTGCTTGCGGCGATCGGTGCTCATGAGTTTTGTGCTCGATTGCGAATTGCGCGAAATGCCTATTTTTCCAGTATCTAGATACGACTGTGCCCGCTTTCGCGGGCACAGACTTTATCGACTCAAGTAAGAGAAGAATTACTTCTTCTTTGCTGCCTTTTTCTTGCCAGCCTTTTTCTTACCTGCTTTCTTACCTTTAGTTGCCATGATTAATAGTCTCCGTTTCGGGTTAGTCCGAGCGCAGTATATACATAAAACAAATTTATCATGCAAGTGGCGCGTATTTTTTTCTTGAGTGGAGCGGAACGGCATCACACATTGCGATTCGCGCACGTCGTATTAAAACGACCTTATCGAGCATCCGCTAACGATAAAACGAACCGCCATTCGCTTATCGTGACGGGTGTAATCGATAAACGATTGCCGCGTTTGAGTACAACGAGGTCTTTGAGTTTACCGCTGGTGTGTTTACGCAATTCATCAAGGGTGACGATCGAATCAAACTTGCGATCGAGCCGCACATCGACCATATACCAGCGCGGGTTGGTCGAATCGCTCGCGTCATCGTAGTGATGATGGCCTTTTTGGAATGCGGTCGCATCGGGATAGGCTTCGCGAACGATACTCACTACGCCGGCAATGCCCGGTAACTCGCAGCTGGAGTGATAGAAAAAGCCGTGATCGCCTATTTTCAGGTCATCGCGGATGAAATTGCGCGCTTGATAGTTGCGAACGCCATCCCACGCAGTTGTCTTTTGCTTTGCCGCAGCTAGATCGTCGATGCTGAAGCTGCCGGGTTCGGATTTAAGAAGCCAATGTCTCATGGTGTGGTTTGATTTGTGAGCGGCGTGGAAGCGGCGGTGTTTCGGTGTCGTTGCATTGATCGGCAATGGGCAGCATGCGAGTTGCGGAAGACTAAGGTCCGGCATCGTCATATCGCGCCGGCTTGGTCCAACGGGTTAAGCCTTGTTCCGTCACCACGCCGTCGAGTAGTACATCCCAGGGACTGGGTTTCTGAACGGCGACGCGTTGAAATTCGTAGCCGACGCCGATGAGCAAGGGCTTTTTGCGAAAGCTGCGCCGCAAGAACGAAAACTTGCGATCGTAGAAACCGGCCCCGAAGCCTAGACGCCATCCTCGACAGTCGAAAGCAATCAACGGCACGAAGACGACATCGAGTAGACGCGGATCGATGCGCGAACGAAGGTTAAAGCGAGGCTCGAGAATCGAATTGCGACTACGTTGGAACACGCTGAACATTCCGACTCGCGACTGCACTTCGACGAATTCCATCTTGCGAGCGCGCATATTGACGATTCGCGGTGCGTAGATCGTACATTGGGTCTTCTGTGCATACCGAATGACGGATGTCAGGTCGATCTCGCCGTCAAACGCGGCATAAACCGCTATACGCTGTCCGCGCTGCAAGAGCTGCGCTCGTGCTAGGTGACGTGCAACGGCGCGTGCCGCGATGTATCGGGCGGATACGGATAGGGCAGTGCGTCGTTGACGCATGACTTTGCGAAGTTGATGGCGATCCGTGGGGATCAAGACGGTTCACCGAGATGCGAGCCGCGAGCCGCGAGACGCGACTGATAATGTGAAGCGGCGAGAATCATGTCCTGAGATCTTATGTGTCTCGCGTTACGAGTCCCCTGTCTCGAAAATAAAGCGGCGCCACCCACCTGTGCCGTCATGGCCATTGCTCTCGACACAGAGCAATAAGTGGGACGCAGCCGCAACACCGAAGGTTTCCCGTTTACAAGCGCACCCACATGGGCGAGCCAGAAGCAGATATGCACAAAGTGTCACGAGCCGATGTCCCTTGGGGTTCTACATTAGGGTCGAGAGGATCCCGGCACATGTCGAACACCGCAGGCAGCGCCTATCTAAACAAGAAGGTCGTAGGATGTGGGCTGTACGCGGTAGCTTCAGAGTTCGGATTTTTACTCTGACCTACAGTTCACGGCCCAAAGTCCACGGCCTTTTCCTAAATCTCCATCTGCTGGCCATTGCTGAGCGCAGTTTCGACGCGTTCGCGCAAATGACGAATCTTTCCGGCCAATCCGCTCTCGGCGGCAGTATCGCGGTTACGCACGCTTAAAAGTTCGTTAGCCAAGTTAAGCGCCGCCATGACTGCAATCTTATCGAGGCCGATGACGTTGCCGCCATCGCGGATTTCCCGCATTTTGCCGTTCACCAGTTCCGCAGCATCGAGTAGGGCCGATCGTTCTTCGACCGGGCAGGCCACTTGATATTCTTTTTCCAGAATACGCACGCTGACGCGCACAGTCTTGTCGATCTTGTCGCTCATGCGCTGTGTTCCATTGCTTTCAAGCGACCGATCATCGCTTCGACGCGGGCGCGTACTTGCTCGTTCTTGTTGAGCAGTCCGGCGCGTTCGTTCATCAACATGTCTTGACGTTGTCGCAAGGCACGACTTTCTTCTTTTAACTGAGAAACGGTTGTCACTAATTCGTCGATGCGTTTTTCCAGCGACTTGAGTTCGACAGCGGCCGCGGATTTGGATTGGTTATCGCTCATGATCCGATTATGGATCGCTAAGTTCGATGAGGTCAAACGTTACCGGCAAGAACTGACGTGTCGTCTGGTTGGAATAAGGGCGAACCCCATTTCGTTCCAACCGGCCGTTTCCGAATTAATGTCTCGGGGTCAAGCGCCAGGGCGGCTTTCGAGTCTCGTTGGTTGTTCGTTGGCACCCGGCCCCGCCACAGGGGTCGGCCACAGTGCTACCATTCGGTCTCATGTCGAGCATTAAGTTCAGTGATGCAGCGATCGTGCTCATTGGCGCGAAGTCGCCGGTAACGATCGCCGAAACCCACGGGTGTCTATGCGGCGCGTTGTGCGTCAGCAACGACTACAGTTTTGCGCAATGGTTTGACGAGTGGTCCGACGACACCGACCAAGCCGCCGCTTCTGAAGTGGTTGCCGCAAGAGAACTCATGCAAACCCTGTACGCCGAGACGGTTCGCGATTTACGCGGCAGCGAAATGGAATTCACCCCGATGCTGCCGGACGACGAGAGCCCGCTCGCCCAACGCGCCGAAGCGCTGGCTCAGTGGTGTCAAGGGTTTCTCTATGGTTTCGGCAGCGTTCCCGATTCAAAGCGCACGCTGCGTCCCGAGGTTGAAGAAGTTCTTCGTGATCTGGCGCAAATCGCGCGCGCGTCGGCGGGTGCCACCGAACCCACCGACGAAGATGAGTCCGATTACGTCGAGATTGTGGAATACATCCGTATTGGCGTGCAGACTATTCACGATCAACTGCGCCCGTCATTGCAATGAAGGCGCGACGCGAGACTCGTGATTAGACGAACGGAGAAAATCACCTTGCCAGTAGCCAGTAGCCAGTAGCCAGTAGCCAGTAATCCAACTCATGCGTCCCACCGAATTTCAACGCCGTCGCCGCGAACTCATCAAGCAAATTGGCAAGGGCGGTATCGCGATTCTGCCCGCTGCTATCGAGAAGCATCGCAACGGCGACGTGCACTATCACTATCGTCCCGACAGCGATTTCTACTATCTCACCGGCTTTCACGAACCCGAAGCGGTCGCCGTCATCGTTCCCGGTCGCCCGCAAGCGGAATATATTTTATTCGTGCGCGAGCGCGACCCCACACGCGAAACCTGGGATGGCAAACGCGCGGGACCGGAAGGCGCGACACGCGAGTTCGGTGCCGACGATGCGTTCCCCATCGGCGATATCGACGATATATTGCCGGGCCTCATGGAAAATTGTCCGCGTGTCTATTACACGATGGGACTAAACCAAGATTTCGATCAGCGTGTGATCGGTTGGGTGAATGGATTGAAAGCGCAAGCGCGTACGGGCGTGCATCCGCCGCTGGAATTTGTTGCGCTCGATCATTTGCTGCACGACATGCGGTTGTACAAGTCCAAGCCCGAACTCGATCTGATGCGTCGTTCCGCGCAAATTGCCGTCGCCGCGCACAAGCGCGCCATGCGATTCGCCGCGCCCGGACGTCGCGAGTACGAAGTCATGGCCGAACTTACTCACGAGTTCCGCATGCAAAACGCCGACATCTCCTATCATCCCATCGTCGGCAGCGGACCTAACTCGTGCATCCTTCACTATCACGAGAACAGCGAACAAATGAAGGATGGCGATCTGCTCCTGATCGACGCCGGTTGCGAATACGGAATGTATGCTTCCGACATCACCACGACGTTTCCGGTGAACGGCCGCTACACGCCGGAACAAAAAGCCGTGTACGAAGTGGTGTTGCACGCGCAGTACGCAGCGTTTGAAGCCATCAAGCCCGGCAATCACTGGGACGATCCGCACGTGGCCGCAGTCAAAGCCACCACTCAAGGCTTAGTGAAGCTAGGCTTGCTCAAAGGAAAAGTACCGCAACTCATCAAGGACGAAGCCTACAAAAAATTCTTTATGCACCGCACCGGACATTGGCTTGGCATGGACGTTCACGATTGCGGCGATTACAAAGTCGGCAATGCATGGCGAGTCCTCGAACCCGGCATGGTGATGACTGTCGAACCTGGTCTTTATATTCCCGCCGGAACTAAAGGCGTCGCCAAGAAATGGTGGAATATCGGCATTCGCATCGAAGACGACGTTGTGGTCACCAAGAACGGCTACGAGATTCTCACTGCGGGCTTGCCTCGCGAGCCGGAGGATGTTGAGAGATTCATGCGGTAAGCATGTGGCGTCAACAATCAGGCCGTTGAGCGCTACGTCACTTCTGGTCGCGTTATCGCGCCTACGATTTACGAGCCGACTCGTATACAAGCACAACAATCGAAAATCACTTGGCCTCAGCGTAATCACGTTACCGAGTCTGTCTCGCTTTGCTCCACACGATCGTGGTAAGCTCTTTGCGCCAATGCGGTATTACGAGAAGCTGCGCCATGAAATCCCTGTCATTCAAAGTGCCGGAGTCGCTCGATCGAAAATTGAATGCGACGGTGAAGCGCCGCGGCAAGAAGAAGAGTGTTTTGGTGCGCGAAGCGCTGGAACATTATCTTGACGAGTCGCGCGAGCCAAAGCGCGGATCGTTCTTGGAAATGGCCCAAGAGTTTTTGGGCTGCGTAAAAGACGCTCCGGCCGATCTATCCAGTAATCCAGGCCATTTGGCGGAGCTTGGCAAATGATCGTGCAGCGCCATATCGTCGATTCCGGCCCGCTGGTTGCATACTTAAGTTCACGCGATCGCTATCACACTTGGGCCAAACATGCATTCGCATCGGTATCGCCCCCGCTGCTGACCTGCGAAGCGGTGCTGGTCGAGTCGTGGCATTTGTTACGCGATACCGCAAAAGGCCAAGACGCATTGCTCGATCTGTTGGCTCAAGGTTTGCTTGATCCCGACTTTGCGGTGAAGGCGGAAGTGATGGCGATTCGACAGCTAACAAAGCGATATAGAGATCGTCCCATGTCCCTCGCCGATGCGTGTTTAGTGCGGCTATCGGAGCTCTATGACGAAGCTTCGGTGATGACAGTCGATAGCGACTTTGTCGTGTATCGAAAACACGGCAGATCATCTATTCCGCTTGTTGCGCCGTTTGCGTAGTTGGCAACGTGTTCCATCACGACATTCTCATTTGCGGCGGCGGCTTGGTTGGCGCAAGTTTGGCGCTCGCGCTGTCGCAACTCGATCTCGATGTGGCGCTGGTCGAAGCGCTGCCTTTTGGGAATGCCGATCAGCCGAGCTTCGACGAACGTACGACTGCAATATCAAACGGCACGCAAAGAATTTTTCATGCGCTCGGCGTCTGGCCGTTGGTCGAACGAGCGGCCACGCCGATCAAGCGAATTCACGTATCGGATAAAGGTCGGTTTGGATTCGCGCGCATCGAAGCGTCCGAGCAAGGTTTGTCGCAGCTTGGTTT